>JAYUWF010000111.1:0-6282 GCA_043753685.1 Herminiimonas sp. | reverse complement strand
GCACCGGCGCCTCGCCATAGCCGAACGACACGTTCTGGAAATGAAGTGCGCCGCTCACCGCGCCGCTGGCAAGCGCCGCACCGCCGTACGGGATCGAGACTGGCGTCTCCAGGACGTTCAAGACCCGGTCGATCGAGGCCATCGAGCGCTGGTACAGGTCGGCGATATCGGCCAGGCCGGTCAGCGGCCACAACAGGCGCTGGGTCAGATACACCAGGACCGAATAGCTGCCCACGCCGATTTCGCCATGCGTGGCCATCCAGCCGCCATACACCAGCGTTGCGACAAAGCCG
Organism: Herminiimonas sp.; assembly: GCA_043753685.1. Taxonomy (GTDB): domain Bacteria; phylum Pseudomonadota; class Gammaproteobacteria; order Burkholderiales; family Burkholderiaceae_D; genus JANXSS01. The sequence continues at coordinate 5,989 of JAYUWF010000111.1, read as the reverse complement.
GCCAGGATCGCCATCCGGATCACCGGCGTGATCGCTGCCGACAGGCGGATCGCACGCGCATTACTTTGGCGGTAGTGGTCGCTGGCCTGGCGGATATGGTCGGCTTCGAAGTCTTCGGCGGTGAATGCCTTGATGGTCGCGACGCCCAGCAGGTTGTTGTTGAGCCGGCCGTTGATGATGCCTGCGGCGTCGCGTACTTCGGCATAGCGCGGCGCCAGCCGTTGCTGGAACCAGAAGGTACCGTACAGGATGAGCGGCACCGGCAGCAGGGAAATGAAGGCCAGCTTCGGCGCCAGCGTAAAGAAGACCGCGCCGACCACCAGTGTCGAGCACACGACCTGGATGATGCTGTTGGCGCCGCCGTTCAGGAAGCGCTCCATCTGGTTGATGTCGTCATTTAACACCGACATCAGGTTGCCCGTGCTTTTGCTTTCGAAATAAGCCAGCGGCAGTTTCTGCACATGGCGATAGGCGTCCAGTCGCAGGTCGTGCTGCAGCGATTGCGCCAGGTTGCGCCATTTGACTTCGTACAGGAACTGGAACAGCGACTCGCCGCCCCAGATGAGCACGGTCAGCAAACCGAGCAGCGCCAATTGCTCCATCGTGTCGGTGACGCCGAAGCGGCCCAGGAACGACGCCTGCTTGTTGACCACCACATCGACCGCGACGCCGATCAGCACTTCCGGCAGGACATCGAAGACTTTGTTCAGCGCCGAGTAGGCGGAGGCGATCCAGGCATCGCGGCGGTATTGGCGGGCATAGGCGAACAGGCGGGCGAGGGCGGACATGGACGGCTTCGAGAACGGTAGGCCTGCATTTTACGGCAGGCTCGGGGATCGGCCTGGCGTGGCTGCGGGCAGACAGTGCCGCCAAAAAAATCTCCTGGCGACCCAGGATTTTACAAATGTGCGCCAGCCGCCGAATGCGCGGCCGCTCGTCTCGTCACGACAGGTTGGACGATATGCAAGCGCTTCAATCCATTTTACTTTCTTAAGATAAATTTTTATTCCGGCCGATGATTGCCGTCATCGCGACGACAATCGCCAACCCGAGCCCGACGATGATTGGAAGGATGGGAACTTCCACACTTAACAGGAAGCCATAGGCACCCAGGATCAGGATCGATGCAAGGTTTTCATAAAAATTTTGAATCGAAACGGATTGTCCAGTGTGCATCAGTGCCTGTCCCCGAAGCTGCAGCAACGCATTCATCGGCACCAGGAAGACACCAGCCAGCAAACCGATCAAGCCCAATAGCAGCGCGGCGATGGCAACGCTGGTTACCCACGGCATCAACAGAAGTACCACGCCGAGAGCCACGCCCAGCGGCAGCACATGCAGGGCACGTCGCACCGAAACCCAGCGCGCTGCAAACACGGCACCGGCGACCATTCCGAGCGCTACTGCTCCCTGCAACAGTCCGGCTTCTGCCAACGTCAATTGGTAGCTCTCCATCGCCCAGCGCAGCACGATGAATTGCAGCGCTGCCGCGACCGACCAGAACAGGCTGGTGACGGCCAGCGAAACCTGGGCCTGCGGATCGCGCAAGAGTACAAGCAGGCTTTGACGAAAATCGCCGATCAAAGCAGCCGGCCTGGCGCATGCCACGGGATTGCTGGCGGCGCGGTAAGGAATGGCCGTGGTACACAGCGCCGCCACCGCATACAGAACCGCGAGCAATGCGCTGGCGTTGACGGCATGGCCTTCCATCCAATGCGGTACCTGGTTGCCGCCATCCAGCAGGAAGCTGCCCAGCACCACGCCGAGAAGGGTCGAGGCGACCGTCGAAATTTCGATCCAGGCGTTGGCGGCGACCAGTTTTTCCGGTGGCAGCAATTCCGGCAGGATGCCGTACTTTGCAGGCGAATACGCCGCTGCGCCACAGCCGATCAGCGCATATGACAGCAGCGGATGCAGAGCGGTAAGCAGCAAAAGGCAACCGCCAAGCTTGACCAGATTGGTGATCAACATCACGCGGCTTTTTGACACGGCATCGGCGATCGCGCCGGCAAAGGGCGCCAGCAGTACATACGACAGATAAAACACCAGCCGTAGGGCAGGCGTCATCCATGCCGCCGCATCGCGCTCCAGCAACAATCCAATGGCGACGATCAACAGGGCATTGTCGGCCAGCGAACTGATGAATTGGGCAGCGACGACACCAACCAGTCCGCGCTGCGCGCGCGGATTGCGACGAAAAGCTTCAGTGTTCAAGAAAATGACGTCGATAGCGCGGTGCCAGGTCGTCGACTTTCAGCATCATCGGCAGGTCGGCAGTATTGAATGCCAGGTCCAGCGCGGGCGGCCCCAGCACGCAGGCGCCGCAGCGCAGATAGCCCTTGATCAGCGGCGGTAGCGCGAGATCCGACGCTCCCGGCTGCGCTTCAGGCAGCGCGGAAACATGGTCGCTGGCGTCAGGCAGATTCCCCGGCAATCCGGTGTATGGCCTGACACGCAAAGCCAGCGACGCCAGATGGCTATCTTTGATCCCGTGCCACAACCGGACCACACCTTGGAGATCCTCTGGCAGGGCGATACTCGCCGAGCCGATCATGGTCTGGGCATTGTGCGCACGCATGTAGGCGCCGAGCGCGCTCCACAGCACCATGATCACCGCGCCGCTGCGCCATCCCGGCGCCACGCAGGAGCGGCCGAGTTCGACTGCATCGCGACGCAGCGTCGCCAGTGGCGCCAGATCGAATTCGGTATCCATGTAAAAGCCGCCGGCGCGCCGTGCAGCTGCCGGCGACAGCACCCGATACGTGCCCACCAGCGTAGTGCGTGCCCGGCGTCCGCCCTGCCGTGCATGTACAAGCAAATGGTCGCAGAATGGATCGAAGCGATCCGCGTCCAGGCCGGGCGCAGTGCCGGCCGGTGGCGTCAGACGGGCGCCCATTTCCAGTGCGAATACGCGATACCGCAATTGCTGGGCTTCGCGGATTTGTTCGGCGCTGTCGGCCCAGGATGCCACCAGTTGCCAGTCTTCTCGCGCACGGCGTTCCGGCTGCGGGAGAGCAGGCGCAGCATTCGCTATGCGCGCCGGTTCCAGGACCATGTCGAAATGTTGCACCCGGGCTCCTCAATTCGACGGGGGATATTGGCGGATCAACACCTGCTGACGGCGATTGAGCCGCGCCAATTCCAGCAAGCCGATCGGTTGCACTCCGCGCCGGCGCATCGCGTCGCCGATGGCGAACAGGGTGCGCTGCTTGGCGAAAATCATTCCGAAACCGCGCAGCAGGCCAGTGTCGGGATCCCAGGCCTGGATGGCTTCCGAGCCGGCCCCGTTGATTTCCATGATGACCAGACCGCGTCCCGCTGCCAGGCTCGACAAGTCGTCGAACCGGACATCGAAGCGGCCGAAATGAAACTGCGGCATGTCGCGAGCGATCGCGTCGATTTCAGCCACCAGCGCGGGCGTGATCCATGCCGCACCGTCGCGGTACAGGCCGCCGACGCGGGTCGAGCCGATCGTCGCCAGGCGTACTACCTCGCCGGCGGCCGGCACCCGTTCGCCGCCGTCCCGCGACTCGTGCAGCGGGGAGTCGAGAACGCGTCGCGCGCGCGGATCGATGGCAATCAATTCAGCCAGAGTGCGCCGGCCGTCGCCGCGCACTTGTGGAAAATGACGCAGCGCCAGTCCAATGATGCGGCCGGTATCGGTATTTGGATCGCGCGCATAGAAGATGCCGGCTTCCCCTTCCTGCGCCAGATATTCCTGCAGCAACACCACTTCATTGGCCGGGTACGCTGCCAGGTAAGTCTGCAGCGACGTCATGTCGTCGATGCGCCGCACGCCGTAGCCGCACAGGCCGAGATCGGGTTTTGCCACGACCGGAAAGGCCAGTCCGGCGTCGCTCATCATTTGCCTGAGCTCGGCACCGGTAGCACGACAATGGGTCGAGATTGCGCAATGGCGCGCCATGGCGACGCGCGCTACCGGACCCATGTCCTTGAAATATTCCAGCTTGCCTTCGCCGACGAGTCCACCGGACGTGATCGCCGGATTGGCCGCGCTCGGCAGGGTCAGGCTGCGGTAACGCACCGCCAGTCCCAGCCACTGCAATGCGAGCGGAATGCAGATCAGCCATTTCGGCATGCGTTCCAGCGCGCCGCGTCGCAGCAGCACCTGCGCTGCGCAAAGGTGCTGTGCAGGTGCCGCTGCAGCCGGCTCCTGCAGGTTGCATTCTGGCGCCATCAGCCGCCGTGCCCGCGGCGGGTGGCGACCAGGCCGACGGCTGCGATACGCTCGGCGCCGGCATAGCCGGGTTGTTCGAGTTCTTCGCCGAAGACGTCGGGATCGATTTCTTCATACGACCACTCGCAACCGGACGCTGCCAGAATCGGCAGCAATTCGGCCAGGAACGGGTCGTCTGCGCCGGTCATCGCCACGCCGGTGTAGAGCAGCAGGGACCCGCCCGGCGCCAGCCGGCCGAGCGACTCGGTGGCGATGCGCAGGCTCAGGCCGCTCCCAAGTCGGCCGCCGCCGTGCCGGTAGGCGCGCTCGATCGGGTCATTCAAGTAGGGTGGATTGGAAATGATCAGGTCGAACTCACCGCGTACCGCCGACAGTGCATCGCCCGGCGCCAGTTCCACCGATTGCCCCGCATGCGCGGCATTGATGGCGACGTACTGCAGCGCCAGTGGATTGATATCGTTGCAGTACAAACCGAGCGGCGTCGAGGCATGGGCCAGCAGCCGGGCAGCGACCAGGCCGCCCGCACCACTGCCACAGCCGACGTCGAGCAGGCGCGGCCTGGCGCCTCCTGCCGGCGACTTCGAAATAACCCCCGGCTGTTGCAGCGCCTGGCGAATGAAGCGCACGAAGCGATAGGTATCGGGACCGAAAAAAACCGCGTCGGAACGCAACGTCGGAAACGGCGAATGCAGGAACAGGTCGTCACCGATGCTGGCGATGCGCACCGCGCTGCGCCAGGAATGGCCACACTTCTGGGCGATGCCGGATTCGGCCATGGCGGCAAACAGATCGGGCGCCAGCGCGTCTTCCTCGAATGGCAGGTTCCAGCCGAAGATGCCGCGCATGGTCGGATCGCGCCGGTGCCCGGCGTTGTTCAGCACGCGTTGATGCGTCAGCGGCGTCGGCGTGGTGAAGCGGTATCGGCTGGCGGTGGCGATCCTCAGCAGCTCCGACAGGCAGGCCTGTTGGCGGATGGTCAGCGCTTGCGGCGCTGGTTGCGAATCGAAGCCTGGCGTCACAGGCGCAATTGCGAAAGCGGCAGACGCATTCAACACGGATCCTGCCGATGTGCGGCGCACGGGTTGCGCACGGTTTTTATATCGAACGCCGGCTCAAGGATCGAACCCGAACGGGAAACGGCGGTAGAAAAGTGAAAGGGCATGCGGCACCGGTACGTGTATGGAGCGGATGATTAGAAGATCTTTGGCGAAACACTACCTTGATTGGCACGCCGCTACTGTACGGAACGTCGCTTAATGACGGTTCGCAAGACGTGCGCGTCAGACTGTTTTGCTGGCGGTGTGGCCCACGAATCATGATTTCAGTTTAATAAATCGGTTATGAATCTTTTTCGAAAACATGCGCTCCAAGCACAGGCGTGCCGTGCCAGAATCGAACCGAATGAAATAAGTTGGTTTGCGAACAGACGATTTCTTGCCACTCGGGCATGCTCTCCTAACCCTGCATCTGTACCTGTTGCCGGCACGGCTGGATGCGCGACCAATGAATTTGGAGAGTTGACCCCATGGGATTATCGGAAAACCTGCTGCCGCCGCTGGACCTCCCGGCGCTTGATCTGAGCGTAGTGTTCGAGCAATTGCCGCATCCGGTCGTCCTGTTGTCACCCGACCTGCGCATCCGTGAAGTAAATGCTGCAGGGCGTCGGTTTTTGGGTAAGCCGGCCGTGGACCTGGCCGGTGTGCCCCTGTTCGATGTGCTGCCCCTGCCTGCGCCTGGCGGCAACGACTGGCAGGGCCGGCTGCGCGCTTCCTACGCGGAAGTGCTGGAGCT
>JAYUWF010000110.1:0-19018 GCA_043753685.1 Herminiimonas sp. | reverse complement strand
CGACGCCAATCCGGACCGCGAGCGGGTGATCGCCGCAGCCCGGGCCGCCTATCTGGAGCCGATGATCGCGCAACTGCCGCAGGGGCTCGATACCCAGATCGGCGACAACGGTTCGCGGCTGTCGGGCGGCCAGCGCCAGCGTCTGGCAATTGCCCGCGCCATCTACAAGGATGCGCCGATCCTGATCCTCGACGTAGCGACATCGGCGCTGGACTCCGAGTCGGAACGCGCCGTGCAGGCTGCGCTGGACAAGCTGATGCAGGGCCGCACCACGCTGGTCATTGCGCATCGCCTGTCCACCATCGAGCGCGCCAGCCGCATCGTGGTGCTGGTGGGCGGCGAAATCGTCGAGATCGGCAATCATGCTGCGCTGCTGGCCAACGGCGGCGTGTACGCCAATCTGCATCAGCTGCAATTTGCCAAGGAACTGGTCGAGTGAGTACCCGTCTGGTTGTGCCGGCGCGCATCCTGGTCATTTCACCGAACTGGATCGGCGACGCCGTCATGGCGCAGCCGTTGCTGCAGCTGCTCAAGGCGCAGCAGCCGGCCAGTCCGATCGACGTCATGGCGCCGCATGCCGTGGCGCCGGTGTGGCGCGCCATGGCCGAAGTCGATACGGTTCTGGAGACACCCTTTCGTCACGGAGCATTGCAATGGCGCGAGCGCCGGGCGTTTGCAGCGCAGTTGCGCGCACGCGGATACGGCAGCGCCTACGTATTGCCGAACACCTTGAAATTTGCCCTGATCCCCTGGCTGGCGCGCATACCGCGTCGGGTCGGCTATCTGGGCGAGATGCGCCATTTCCTGTTAAACGTACTGCATCACGATGCAAAGGATGCGCCGCGGCCGATGGTGTCGTTCTACGCGGCGCTGGCAAACCCGCCGGGCGCATCGGTCGCAACCCCGGCGCAGCTGCCGCGTCCGCGTCTGCGGGCCGATGCATCCACGCGTGCCGACGTGCTCGGCAAATACGGGCTTGCTGGTTCCGGCCCGCTGATTGCCTTCGCACCGGGCGCGGAATTTGGCAGCGCCAAGCGCTGGCCGGCTGAGCGCTTTGGCGAACTGGCGGACCTGATTCTGGCGCGGTATCTCGATGCCAGGATCATCCTGCTCGGTTCACCCAAGGATCGTCCGGTCTGCGAGGAAGTTGCTGGCGGCAGGGCAGGTATCCATAACCTGGCGGGCAAGACATCGCTGGCCGAGGCGATTGCCCTGATCGCATCAGCCGGCGCAATGGTCAGCAACGATTCCGGCCTGCTGCATATCGCCTCGGCGCTGAACCGTCCGGTGGTGGCGCTGTATGGCCCCACCGATCCACTGCATGCACCACCGTTTTCAGACGTGGCGCAGTCTCTGTATTTGCATCTGGAATGCGCGCCGTGCAAGCAGCGCGAATGTCCGCTTGGGCACCACGCCTGCATGCAGGGGATCGCTGCGGAGATGGCATGGCAGCCGTTGCAGCCGATGCTGGCGCTGCCGGCCCGGGCATCTGCCTGAATCGTGTGAATCGTGTGAATCGTGTGAATCGTGCGATTCAGCTCAGGATGATGTCGTACTGTTCCTGGTGGTAGACGCTTTCGACCTGCAGCGAAATCGGCTTGCCGATGAAATCGCCCAGCATCGCCAGGTGCTGCGATTCCTCTTCGAGGAACATGTCGATCACCAGTTGGGAGGCCAGGATGCGGAACTCGCGCGGATTGAACTGCTTGGCTTCGCGCAGCAATTCACGCAGGATTTCGTAGCAGATGGTGCGGGCGGTCTTGACCTGGCCCTTGCCGGCGCAGGCCGGGCAGGTTTCGCACAGGATGTGGGCCAGCGACTCCCGGGTGCGCTTCCTGGTCAGCTCGACCAGACCCAGCGCGGAAAAGCTCGATACCGAGATCTTGGTCCGGTCCCGTGCCAGCGCCTTGTGCAGTTCGGAGAGGACGGATGCCTTGTGCTCTGCGTTCTCCATGTCGATGAAATCGAGGACGATGATGCCGCCCAGATTGCGCAATCGCAGCTGGCGGGCGATCGCCTGCGCCGCTTCCAGGTTGGTCTTGAAGATCGTGTCGTCGAAATTGCGGCCGTTGACGAAGCTGCCGGTATTGACGTCGATGGTGGTCATCGCCTCGGTCTGGTCGACCACCAGGTAGCCGCCCGATTTCAGGTCGACCCGGCGCCCCAGCGCGCGCTCGATCTCTTCCTCGACGCCGTACAGGTCGAACAGCGGCCGCTCGCCGGTGTAATGCACCAGGCGCGCCAGCACCGAGGGCGTGTACAAGTTGCCGAACTGCTGCAGCATCAGGAAATTTTCGCGCGAATCGACCTGGATGCTGGCCGTGTCGTCGGTCACGAAGTCGCGCAATACCCGCTGCGCCAGATTCAGGTCCTGGTGCATCAGGGTCGGCGCCGGACGCACCTTGGCTTGCTGCAGGATCGTGGCCCAGGTCTTGCGCAGATAATCCACGTCCATCGCCAGATCGGCGTCGGAGGCGTCTTCAGCCATGGTGCGGATGATGAAACCGCCTTTTTCTTCCGGCTGCAGAAGCTTCATGACTTTCTGGCGCAGTGCGTCGCGTTCGGCTTCGTTCTCGATGCGCTGCGAAATGCCGATGTGCGAATCCTGCGGCAGGTACACCAGCATCCGGCCGGCAATCGAGATCTGGGTCGACAGCCGCGCGCCCTTGGTGCCGATCGGATCCTTGATCACCTGGACCGTGATCGACTGGCCGTCGTACAGCAGGCGTTCGATCGGCATCGGCGCGGCCGGCGGACCGTCGTGCGAACGGGCGTTCCAGATGTCGGCCACGTGCAGGAAGGCGGCGCGCTCCAGGCCGATGTCGATGAAGGCCGACTGCATGCCCGGCAACACCCGCACCACCTTGCCAAGATAGATGTTGCCGGCCATGCCGCGCGAGAGGGTGCGTTCGATGTGCAGTTCCTGCACCGCGCCCTGCAATACCAACGCGACCCGGGTTTCCTGCGGGGTGATGTTGATGAGGATGTCTTCGCTCATAAGATCTTCAATCCGGCCTGCTGCAGCAGCTGCCCGGTTTCGAACAGGGGCAGACCCATGATGCCGGAGTAGCTGCCAGCAATGTCCTTGATGAAGAGCGAAGCGAGGCCCTGGACAGCATAGCCGCCGGCCTTGTCATAGGGCTCGCTGGTGGCGCAATAGGCCGCGATCGCCTGGTCCGACAAGTCCGTGAAGGCAACGTCCGAACTCTGGGTGATCTGCCAGACGTCGTCACGATGTCGCACGGCGACGCTGGTCAACACCTGATGGGTGCGGCCGGACAGGGCGCGCAACATTGCGCTCGCTTCCTCCACATTGGCGGGTTTGCCCAGTATCCGTCCGTCGATGACGACGGTGGTATCGGCAGCCAGGATCGGGCGCATCGGCAGCTTGCGCCACAACATCGTTTTTTGCGCAAAACAGGCTTTGTCATTGCTGACGCGCACAACGTAATCGAGGGCATTTTCGCCGGGCATCACGTCTTCCCGGACTTCCGGCCCGACCGGCGTGCGGTCGCGCAGCAGCAGCAGTTCGAATTCGACACCGATCTGCCTCAACAGCTCGCGGCGGCGCGGACTTTTCGAGGCGAGGTAGATCTTCTGATCCGGTTGTTTCATTGTTCTTTTTCTAGATCCGGTGGTAGGGGTGATTCTGGGTGATCGACCACGCCCGATAGAGTTGTTCGGCAAGGATGACGCGCACCATGCCATGCGGTAGCGTGAAACCGGAAATCCGGATCAGCTGGTCGGCGCCGGTTTTCAAGCCCGGATCGAGCCCATCGGCGCCGCCGATGATGAATGTAACATCCCGCCCGTCTTGCTGCCACTGAAGCAACTGCTGTGACAGCTGTATCGTGGTCAATTCGCGACCATGTTCGTCCAGGGCGATGCGGCGCGAACCTTTCGGAATCGCTGCTTCGATCCGTTCGCGCTCGAGCGCCATGGCGGTTGCCGCAGTCTTGCTGCCGGAACGTTCGACGGGTTTGATTTCCTTGAGCTGCAGGCGCAGTTCGGCCGGCATGCGTTTGGCATACTCGTCGAAACCGGCAGCGATCCAGGCCGGCATCTTGTGGCCGACGGCGGCAATGACCAGTTGCATGCGGCTTGTTGCGCTGGCTGGCGGGGAAGCGGGGCTGCGGCTCGGCTAGGCGCAGCTCAGTCGGTTGCCTTGGTCTTCGGCGCAGGCTTGCTGGCGGCGGTCTTGGTTGCAGCGCGCTTGACCGGCGCTTTCTTGGCAGCGGCTTGCTTGGCAGAGACGACGGCGGTCTTGGTCTGGGCGACCTTGACGGTCTTGCCGACCGGCTTGCTGTCGGCGGCGCTCTTGCGGGCGGTTTTCGTGGCAGTCGTCTTGGCTGCCACTTTTTTCACGGCTGTCTTGACGCCGACCTTGCGGGCCGGTTTTTTCATGCCATCGTCGCTTGGCGACTGGCCGGTCGTCAGATGGCGTCCGGCTTTTTTCGGTGCGCCGTCGTCCGGCTCGGAGGCGGTGCGTTGCGAAACCCGCTTGGCCGCGCCCAGCTTGATTTCCTTCTCGCCCCAGATTTCTTCCAGCCGGTAGTAGGCGCGGATGGCAGGTTGCATGATGTGGACGATCATGTCGCCCAGGTCGACCAGCACCCATTCGCCGGTGGTTTCACCTTCGACGGAGAGGATGGTGCCGCCGTTTTCCTTGACCTTGTCGCGTACCGATGCCGCCAGCGCCTTGGTCTGGCGGTTGGACGTGCCGGATACGACGGCGATGCGGTCGAACAGGCTGGTCAGGTGCACGGTGTCGAAGACGCGGATGTCTTGCGCTTTGACGTCTTCGAGTGCATCGACGACGATGGCTTGCAGTTTTTTAATGTCCATTTAGCTTTTGTAAAGATTATGTTGTTCAATATAGTCTAGCACCCCGGGCGGCACCAGTTTCTCGGGTCGTTCATTGCGCAGCAGCGCTGCCCGGATCTCGGTGGCAGAGATATCGACCGCCAGATCGTGGGCCAGGTAGCTGCATCCATGCGGCTGTGCGCGGATTGCCTGCGGTGTGCCGGCCCGCTCGGCAAAGATCGCGCGCACTGCCGGCGACACCTGCTCGCCATCGAGCGCGAAACCAGGCCGCGAGGCAGCGCAGAGATGGGCATGATCGAACATCTGGCGCCATTCCTGCCAGTCGTCCAGGTGTTCCAGCTGGTCGGCGCCGATCAGGAAGGCGATCGATGGTTCGCTGCCCAGCTCGGCGCGCAACGAGCGCAAGGTATCGATGGTGTAAGTCGCGCTGGTGCGTCGGATTTCCTGCTCGTCGATCTCGGCTGGCACCTTCTGGTTGGCAAAGGCCAGTCGGACCATCGCCACCCGGTCGGCCGGCGTGGCATGCAAGCCATGTTTTTGCCAGGGATTTCCGGCCGGGATGATGCGCAATTCGTCCGCCTGCAGCAACCGGGCAAAGTAGGCGCCGAGCGCCACGTGCCCATTGTGAACCGGATCGAAACTGCCGCCGAGCACCGCGATGCAGCGACGCTTCACGCGAGCCAGTCCCGGGCGATCAGGAAGTCGGAATACAGTCGCGCTTCCGGGCTTCCAGCTTCGGGCTGCCAGTCGTAGCGCCATTTCACGACCGGCGGCATCGACATCAGAATCGACTCGGTGCGCCCGCCGGATTGCAGTCCGAACAAAGTGCCGCGATCATACACGAGGTTGAACTCGACGTAGCGGCCACGCCGGTAAGCCTGGAAATCGCGCTCGCGCTCGCCGAAGGCCATGTCCTTGCGCCGGCGCACAATCGGCAGATACGCCTCCAGAAAACCATTGCCGACGTTCTGCATCATCGCAAAGCAATCGCTGAAGCCCGGCGCATGGAAGTCATCGTAGAAGATGCCGCCGATGCCGCGCGGTTCCTGGCGGTGCTTCAAATAAAAGTAATCGTCGCACCAGCGCTTGAAGCGCGGATGCAGTTCGGGTCCGAATGGCGCCAGGGCAGTCGCGCAGGTCTGGTGAAAATGCCGCGCATCGTCCTCGAAACCGTAATACGGTGTCAGGTCCATGCCGCCGCCGAACCACCAGACCGGCTCCCGGTCCGGCGCCGTCGCGGTAAAGAAGCGCACGTTCAGATGCACGGTCGGCACATACGGGTTACGCGGATGCATCACCAACGACACCCCCATCGCTTCCCACTGGCGCCCGGCGATCTCCGGCCGGTTGGCGGCGGCCGACGGCGGGAGACTCTGACCGCTGACATGGGAAAAGCCGACCCCGCCGCGCTCGAACAGATTGCCTTCCTCGATGATGCGTGAAATACCCCCGCCGTGGATGCTGCCGGCACCTTCGGGCCGCTGCCAGGGATCGGTGCCGAACGGCTTGCCGTCGAGCGTCTCGAGCGCAGTCACGATCTGCTGCTGCAAGTCGAGCAGATAGGTTTTCACCACCGAAGCGGTGGCAGCGGTCGGCGCAGACGAGAGTGAAGACGGCAAGGGAAAAGTCGGGGTGGCAGCAGGTGAAATCACGGCAAACGATCGTTCAGGCAAAGGCGGAGGAAGCGCCGATTGTACAGTGCGCCACGCCGGACAAGGGTCGAAAGCTCATGGCTACGGCGGCTGCGGTCGTGTCCGCAACGCTTGAGCAACGGATCGACGCGGGTGCGGCGCCCGCGCCGGGAAGGTCAGCCAGGCCGCTTGATGGCGCGCCAGCCAATGTCGCTGCGGAACTGGGCGCCGTCGAAACGGATATGTTCGATCGCATCGTAAGCGTGTTTTTGCGCGACCTTCACGCTGTCGCCCATGCCGACCACGCACAGCACGCGTCCACCCGAAGTCTCCAGCTTGCCATCGAAATGAGTGGTCCCTGCGTGGAACGTCACGCATTCGACGGTCTCAGGCGGAATTCCGCTGATGGCATCACCCTTGCGCGGCGCATCCGGATAGCCGGCAGCCGCCAGGACCACGCCGAGCGCGGTACGCCGGTCCCATTCCAGTTCGACCTGGTCCAGGGTGCCGGCCACGGCATGTTCGAACACGCCCAGCAGGTCGGTTTTCAGGCGCGCCATGATCGGCTGGGTTTCCGGGTCGCCCATGCGGCAATTGAATTCCAGGGTCTTGGCGTTGCCGGCTTTGTCGATCATTATTCCGGCATACAGAAAACCGGTGAATGGAATGCCATCCTTCGCCATGCCTTGCACTGTCGGGATGATGATTTCGCGCATGACGCGGGCGTGCAGGGCGGGTGTGACGATCGGCGCCGGCGAGTAGGCACCCATGCCGCCGGTGTTCGGCCCCTGGTCCTGGTCCAGCAACCGCTTGTGATCCTGGCTGGTGGCCAGCGGCAGGATGTTCTTGCCATCGACCATGACGATGAAACTGGCTTCTTCGCCCTCGAGAAATTCTTCGATCACCACGCGGGCGCCGGCGTCGCCCAGCTTATTGTCGGACAACATCGCCTCGACCGCGGCATGCGCTTCGTCGATGTGCATCGCCACCACCACGCCCTTGCCGGCGGCCAGGCCATCAGCCTTGATCACGATCGGCGCGCCTTTGGTGTCGACATAGGCATGGGCAGCCGCGCTGTCGGAAAAGGTCTGGTAGTGCGCCGTCGGAATGCCATGCCGTTGCATGAACGACTTGGCAAAATCCTTCGAGCTTTCCAGTTGTGCCGCTTCCCGCGTCGGGCCGAAAATCTTCAAGCCCTGTTCGCGGAACAGGTTGACGATGCCGGCAGCCAGCGGCGTTTCCGGACCGACCACGGTCAGGGTAATGTGTTCGTCGCGCGCATACTGCGCGAGGGCGTCGGGGTCCGTGATGGCCACGTTCTTCAGGCGCGCGTCGAGTGCCGTGCCGCCGTTACCCGGCGCGACATACACCATTTGAATCCGCTCGGATTGGGCGATCTTCCACGCCAGCGCATGCTCGCGCCCGCCGGAACCGACTACCAGAATTTTCATTTTGCAAAAGCTTTCGTTATGGACCGTCCAACAGGACCGTCGATGGTCGTGATCAATCCTGCATCACGGCGTTGGTGTAGACCTCTTGCACGTCGTCCAAATTCTCCAGCGCATCCAGTAATTTTTGCATCTTCACTGCGTCGTCGCCCGTGAAGACGGTTTCGGTGGCCGGTTTCATGACAATTTCGGCGACATCGGCCTTGAACCCGGCTTTTTCGAGGGCGTCCTTCACCGGCGAGAAATCGTGCGGCGGGCAGGTGACTTCGATGCCGCCTTCTTCGTCGGTCACGACATCGTCGGCGCCGGCTTCCAGCGCCGCTTCCATCAAGGCATCCTCCGCGACGCCGGGCGCGAACAGGAACTGACCGCAATGCGTAAACAGGAAGGACACCGAGTTTTCAGTCCCCATGTTGCCGCCGAATTTGGAAAACGCGTGCCGCACTTCCGCCACCGTGCGGACCTTGTTATCGGTCATGCACTCGACGATCACGGCCGCGCCGCCGATGCCATAGCCCTCGTAGCGGATTTCTTCATAGTTGGCGCCGTCCAGGCCGCCGCTGCCGCGCTGAATGGCCCGCGTGACGTTATCCTTCGGCATGTTGGCATCGGCTGCCTTTTCCACCGCCAGGCGCAGCCGCGGATTGGCCGCGATATCGGCGCCGCCCAAGCGCGAGGCGACCGTGATTTCCTTGATCAGGCGCGTCCAGACCTTGCCGCGCTTGGCATCGGTGGCCGCTTTCTTGTGCTTGATGTTGGCCCATTTGCTGTGTCCAGCCATGACGTCTCTCTTTCGTTCGCTTCTTCGGCATCCAACTCGGGGGTAAAAATGCGGAGGTAGAATCATGCGCGAGTGCAAGCGCAAATTTCACCTTGAGATGCACGGAATCAATCTACAATTTTAGCATACCGACCCCCGCCGAACCTCCCTGAAAAGTCTGGAAAACATGTCCAATCCCCTGCTAATTGCCAAGAACAGCCTGACCGAACTGATGCTTCTGCCGGCCCTCGCGAACCGGCACGGTTGCATCACCGGCGCCACCGGCACCGGCAAGACCGTTACCCTGCAGGCAATGGCGCAGGCGCTGTCAGGCATCGGCGTGCCGGTCTTCATGGCCGACGTCAAGGGCGATTTGTCCGGCATGGCAAAACCGGGTGTCATGAGCGCGCGGATCCAGTCGCGCCTGACGCTGCTGGGCTTGCCGGAACCGACCTGGGCCGGTTGTCCGGTCACCTTCTGGGACGTGTTCGGCGAAAAGGGCCATCCGGTGCGGGCCACCATTTCCGACCTTGGCCCGCTGCTGCTGGCGCGCATGCTGAACCTGAACGACACCCAGCAGGGCGTGCTGCAGCTGGTCTTCAAGATCGCCGACGACCACGGCATGCTGCTTCTGGACAGCAAGGACCTGCGCGCCATGCTGCACCAGGTCGGCGACAATGCGGCCGATTTTCAGACCGAATACGGCAATATCTCGGCTGCCAGCATCGGCGCCATCCAGCGCGGCCTGATCGGGATCGAAGAGCAGGGCGGCAGCCATTTCTTTGGCGAGCCGATGCTCAACATCGACGACCTGATGCAGACCGACGCTGCCGGTCATGGCGTCATCAACATCCTGGCGGCCGACAAGCTGCTCAATGCGCCGCGCCTGTATTCGACTTTCCTGCTGTGGCTGCTGTCGGAACTGTTCGAGCACCTGCCGGAAGTGGGGGACCTCGACAAGCCGAAGCTGGCTTTCTTTTTCGACGAAGCGCACTTGCTGTTCGACGAGGCGCCAAAGCCGCTGCTGCAAAAGATCGAGCAAGTGGTGCGCCTGATCCGCTCCAAGGGCGTCGGGGTGTATTTCGTGACGCAGAATCCGCTCGACATTCCCGACACGGTGCTCGGCCAGCTCGGCAACCGGGTGCAGCATGCCCTGCGCGCCTATACGCCGCGCGACCAGAAAGCGGTGCAGGCGGCGGCCGAGACCTTCAGGCCGAATCCGGCGCTGGACACGGCGCAAGTGATTTCGGAGCTGGAAGTCGGCGAGGCACTGGTCTCGTTTCTGGATGAAAAAGGCCGGCCGACCATGGTCGAGCGAGCGTTCATCCTGCCGCCGGCTTCGCAGATCGGGCCGCTGACCGATGCCGAGCGCGCCGCATGCATTGCCACGTCGATCGTCGCCGGCGTCTACGAAAAAACCGTGGACCGCGAATCGGCCTACGAAAAATTGAAGGGCAGGGTCGAGACGCGCCAGCCGAATGCGCCGACGACTTCCGCTACCCCGGCGCCGCGCACACAGGAAGCCGCACCGGGCGCGCCGTCGGCCGGACCAGCCGCTCCGGCAGATTCGGGACCGTCGTTGACCGACCAGTTCAAGGACGCCGTCGGCGGCGCCATGGGCGGCCTGTTCGGCGGCACCGGTATCGCCCGGCGCAAGGATACGGTGGTCGAGGCCATGATGAAGTCGGCCGCCCGCAGCATCGGCTCCACCGTTGGGCGCGAAATCATTCGCGGTGTACTGGGATCGATTTTGAAGCGTTGACCGAAGGGACGTGTTTGCATCCTGGAAAACGGCAAATCGTCCCGGCCTGATATCCTTACGGCTTTACAGTGCGTCTTTGCTCGACTTGAAAAGTGTCGATAGAGACGCACCTGGCCTTTTTGCATGGCCGACAGCGCCATGCAAACAGCCTACATTCCAGGAACCACCATGTCTTTGAAGATTGCCGCCGGCGCCGCGTCCGCTGCGTCCGCCGTGCCAGCCACGCCAGCCCCTGCGCCCGATCCGAGCGTCACTTATGTAACGTCCTGCGATTTGCCAACGGCATGGGCGACCTTCCGGCTGCATGCGTTCGTCGAGTCCGGCAGCGGCAAGGAACATCTGGCGCTCACGCTCGGCACCATCGACGACGGCGCGCCGGTGCTGGCGCGGCTGCATTCGGAATGCCTGACCGGCGACGCCCTGTTCAGCCAGCGCTGCGACTGCGGCCCGCAGCTCGAAACCGCGCTGCAGAAAATTGCCGCCGAAGGCCGTGGCATCTTGCTCTACCTGCGCCAGGAAGGCCGCGGCATCGGCCTGCTGGCAAAAATCCAGGCCTATCACCTGCAGGACGGCGGCGCCGACACGGTCGAAGCCAACCAGGAGCTTGGCTTTGCGCCGGACCAGCGTAACTACCGCCTGTGCCAGCCGATGCTGCAGCATCTGGGTGTCAGCAGCCTGCGCCTGATGACCAATAACCCGCGCAAGATCGAGGCGCTGGAACAGTTGGGGATTACTGTTACCGAACGCATTGCATTGCACATCAAGACCAACCGCTTCAATCGCCGTTATCTGCAAACCAAGGCCAAGAAACTCGGTCACCTGATGACGCCGTAAGCAATCGCCTGCCGAAACAAGGTCTTATTGCATCGCCGATGACTGCCACCATCCTGACGCCTGTCGAACGTAAAGCCTACCTGACCGGTCTGGCCATCGCGATTCTCGGGGCGGTCCTGTTTTCCACCAAGGCGATCGTCGCCAAGCTGATCTACCGCTATCCGGTCGATGCGGTAACGCTGATCGCGTTCCGGATGCTGTTCTCGCTACCGTTTTTCGCGGTGGTCGCGCTGTGGCAGGCTCGCGTTGCGCAACCCTTGACCTTTGCCGAGCGGATCCGCATCGTCATCCTCGGCCTGATCGGTTACTACCTCTCGAGTTTTCTCGATTTCATCGGTCTGCAATACATTTCTGCAGGGCTGGAACGGCTGATCCTGTTTTTGACGCCCTCGTTCGTGCTCCTGATCTCGATCCTCTTCCTGAAGAAAAAAATTTCCCGCCTGGAGTGGATCGCGCTGGCCATTTCCTATTCCGGCACGGTACTGGTCTTTCTTCACGATGCGCAGCGCGGCGGCAGCCAGGTGCAGCTGGGGGCGTTGTTCGTCCTGGGTAGCGCTATTACCTATGCGTTCTATCTGCTGTTTTCCGGCGAAATGGTCAAGCGGGTCGGCGCCATCCGATTGGTGGCGTATGCGATGTGCGTCTCCAGCGTTGCCTGCATCGGCCAGTTTTTCCTGTTGCGCCCGGCCTCGATGCTGATTCAGCCGAGCGCCGTCTATGGCCTCTCTCTGATCAACGCCGTGTTCTGCACCGTCATGCCGGTATTCCTGACCATGGTGGCGGTGGCCCGGATCGGCGCCGGCACGACCTCGCAAGCCGGTATGATTGGTCCGGTCTCGACGCTGCTGCTGGGCGCCGTGGTCTTGAACGAGCCGATAACCGGGATCCAGTTGTCCGGTACCGTGCTGGTCCTGATCGGCATTTATCTGCTGTCGAAAAAGAAGGCGTAAGCGCCGTGCGCTTGCTGCCGACTTGAACCCAACGCTTACTGAAGGATCGCACTCGCATGGACTTTGGAATTCGCGGCAAACAGGCGCTCGTCTGCGGCGCCAGCAAGGGACTGGGACGCGGCTGCGCCGAGGCGCTGGCGGCCGAAGGCGTGCATGTCACAATCGTCGCCCGCACGGCGGACGTTCTGGAAGCGACCGCGCAGGCGATCCGCGCCGCCGGTGGCGGTGGAACGATCACGGCGGTCGCCTGCGACATCACGACGGTCGAAGGGCGCGCGCTGGCCCTGGCCGCCTGCCCGCAACCGGACATCCTGGTGACGAATGCAGGCGGTCCGCCGCCGGGCGACTTTCGCAACTGGAGCCGTGACGACTGGATCAAGGCACTCGACGCCAACATGCTCACACCGATCGAACTGATCAAGGCCACCGTCGACGGCATGCAGACGCGTGGCTTCGGCCGCATCGTCAACATTACCTCCGGTTCGGTCAAGGCGCCCATCGAGACGCTCGGCCTGTCCAACGGCGCCCGCAGCGGCTTGACCGGCTTCATCGCCGGCCTGGCGCGCAAGACCGTGGCGCACAACGTGACGATCAACAATCTGCTGCCGGGCCAGTTCGATACCGACCGCCTGAACGTGACGATGGCAGCCGCCGCCGCGAATGCCGGCAAGGATCTGGCCGCCATGCGCAGCAGCCGGACGCAACAGATCCCCGCTCGCCGCTTCGGCAATGCTGCCGAGTTCGGCGCGGTATGCGCGTTTTTGTGTAGCATGCAGGCAGGCTACATGACCGGACAGAACGTGCTGCTCGACGGCGGCGCCTATCCCGGCACGTTCTGACGCATCGACTGCATCGGCGCATTTGCACACAATCGCATTTCGACACCCAACTAAAACAACGGAGAACAACATGGTCAAGGCAATCAGGATGGCAAGCAGCGGCGGACCGGAGGTCCTGGAGTATGTCGATGTCGAGGTCGGCGAACCGGGACCCGGCGAGGCACGCGTACGCCATGGCGCGATCGGACTGAACTACATCGACGTGTATTTCCGCACCGGCGAATATCCGCAGCCTCTGCCGGCCGGCATCGGCATGGAAGGCGCGGGCGTGGTGGAAGCTGTCGGCGCCGGCGTCGAGCACGTCAAGGTCGGTGACCGGGTCGCGTATGCGAGCCGCCCGCCAGGCGCCTACGCCGAAGCGCGCGTGATGCCGGCCGCGGTGCTGGTCAAGCTGCCGGATGCAATCAGTTTCGAGACTGGCGCGGCGATGATGCTGCAGGGCCTGACGGTGCAGTATCTGTTTCGCAGCACCTTCCCGTTGAAGGGCGGCGAGACGATCCTGTTTCACGCAGCCGCCGGTGGCGTCGGTCTGATCGCCTGTCAGTGGGCGCGCGCCCTGGGCGTGACGATGATCGGCACCGTCGGTTCGGATGAAAAGGCGGCCCTGGCCAAGGAACATGGCTGCACCCACACGATCAATTACAAGACCGAAAACTTCGTCGAGCGGGTCAAGGAACTCACTGGCGGCAAGGGTGTTCCGGTGGTCTACGACTCGATCGGCAAGGATACGTTTTTCGGCTCGCTGGACTGCCTCGCGCCGCTCGGCCTGATGGTCAGCTATGGCAGCGCATCCGGCCCGGTGCCGCCCTTCGGCCTGAAGGAACTGGCGTCGCGCGGCTCCTTGTACGTCACCCGTCCGACACTGTTCACGTACGCCGCCAAGCGCGAGGATCTGGAAGCGATGTCGGCCGAACTGTTCGAGATGGTCGCCAGCGGCAAGGTCACGATTCCGATCAATCAACGGTATGCGCTCAAGGACGCCGCCCAGGCCCACACCGATCTGGAAGCGCGCAAGACCACTGGCTCGACCATTCTGTTGCCTTGACCGAGGCCGATGCCATGTTGAATCCAGATGACAATCCGATGCAGCATCCGGAAGAACAACCGGCCGGTAGCGGCGACACGCCGAAATTCGGCCGGCTGCTGATCGTCCTGTTCCTGGCCGTTCTGTTGATCGGTGTGCTGACCTTTGCCGGGGAAGCCTATTTTTCCTGAGCGTCCGCAGCCGCGACCGCCGGCAGGTGGCTGACGCATGGATATTGCGCTGCTTGCCCTGGGATTGATCGCACTCGCCGCGGGTACCGGCGTGTGCGGCCGCTTTCTGCCGTTTCTGCCGCTGCCGCTTCTGCAGATCACGCTCGGCGCGGCGCTCGGCCTGAGTCACCTGCCCGGACTGCAGGTCAAGCTGGAACCGGAAGTGTTCCTGCTGTTGTTCATACCCCCCTTGCTGTTTGCCGACGGCTGGCGTCTGCCCAAGCGCGAAGCCTTTCACTTGCGGCAAACGATCTTGCTGCACGCATTCCTGCTGGTGCTGGTCAATGTGCTGTTGCTCGGCTATTTCGTGCACTGGTTGCGCCCCGACATTCCGCTGTGGGCCGCCTTTGCGCTGGGCAGTGTGCTGTCGCCGACCGATGCGGTCGCGGTCTCGGCCATCGCCAGCCGCGTCAAGGTGCCGCACAAGCTGCTCCACATCGTGCAGGGCGAAGCCTTGCTCAACGATGCCTCCGGCCTGGTGGCGTTGAAGTTTTCCCTGCTGGCGTCGATCGGCGCATTTTCACTCGGCGCCGCGGCATGGAACGTGCTGGTGGTCTCGGCTGCCGGCGCCGGCATCGGCGTGGTCATGGCCTACGTCTACGGTCGCGCCAGGACCTGGCTGGCCGAAGCCGATGGCAGCACCACCGTACCGCTGGTTCTGTATCTGGTGTTGCTGCCGTTTGGCGCGTACGTCGTGGCCGAGGCGTTGCACGCCTCCGGCATCCTGGCGGCGGTAGCGGCCGGGATCCGGATGAGCTACGCCGATCCGACGCACGACGACAATGCTGCATTGCGCCTGCAAGCCGGCAATTTTTTCAGTCTGTTTGCATATGTCCTGAACGGGATCATTTTCTTGCTGCTGGGCCTGCAGCTGCCGGACGTCATCCGCGACGGTATCCGGACCGCGGCCGAAAGCGGCCATTCGGCGCTGCACCTGCTGTCGCTGGTGGTCATGGTCACCGCCCTGATCATGCTGATCCGGCTGGCTTGGGGATACGGTTCGGCAGTCCTGGCGCGGATGACGGCGAAGGCAGGGTCCGCCGAAGATGCCGCCGGCCCGATGCCGCAGGGCCGGGTTCTGGTCGCGCATACCCTGGCAGGAATCCGTGGCGCTGTAACCCTGGCGGCAGCTATATCCCTGCCCCTGCAGATTGCCGGGGGCGTGGCATTTCCCGCCCGCGACGAACTGATCCTGATTGCTGCCGGCGTGATCTTGCTGACCCTGTTGATCGCCTCGGTCTGGTTACCGATCCTGTTGCGCGGCTTGCCCCAGGACGATGAAAAAGCGATCGAACAGGAACGTGCGGATGCCGCCGTCAAGGCCTCCCATGCCGCGATTCAGGCGTTGGCCAATGACGCCGTGCTGGAGCAGTCAGGCGATGGCGACGGTTCCGGTGTGGTCCAGGTCATAAAAGATGAGTATGAAAAACGCATCGACGCGGAGCGCCAGGGGCCGGAAGTCGATGTCGATCCGAACCATGACCATCTCCTGAACAAACAGGCGCGCCTGGTCGGATTGCGCGCCGAGCGGGAGGAGCTGCATCGGTTGCATGACGCCGGCGAAATCAACGACGAGACTTTGCGCGATCTGATGAAACCACTCGATCTGGCCGAGGAATCGATGCGCTGAGCTCTGGCCGGAGTGCCGCACGCGTTGCATCGACGCAGGCGGTTACCGGAAGTTCCGACTTGGCCCGTGCGGTCATCAAGTTACAGCACAGGCATCGATCGGATTCAGTTCTGCATCTTCAACGTAATGGTCCGCGGCACGCCGCTCTGACCAGGGAAGTCGCTGAACGCACTGCGCACCAGGTACGGCATGACGGTTGCCATCGAACCGTTGGTGCCTTCGCTGTTGACAGTGACGTCGTACTGCTTTTTGCCGGACGGTAGCTGGGCGATGCCGACCTTCAGCTGCCGGGAAAAAACCTGATAGGTGCTCTCCATATATTCGGTGGTCGGGGCCACTGGCCAGAACGGGTCGTAGTAGGGACCGTAATAGCCGCGGCCGCGCCAGCGGTGGGTGTACAACGGCGGCGCATACCAGAAGGGATCGGAGACATTGCCCTCGATCACACGCACGTCCCGTACCTTGATGTTGTAGGACAGGGTCACCTTGAGCCTGGCCGGCTGCGCCGTGGAAGCCTCGGAAAACCCGAGCCGCACTAGCTCGCCGCGCACCAGATTTTCATAGCTGCGGTATTCCAGGTTGTTGTCCTGCTCGCGGGTGCGCTCGAAGACAAATGTTTTTTCGCGCAACTCGGCCGGCCACTCGTGAAACACCGTCACATCGCTGCGGATGCTGGTAGCTGCACAGCCGCCCAACAACAGCACGAGCGCCACGATCGACATCCTGAACCAGTGTTTCATTTCACGACTCCAATTTGATGACGCTCACATCATAGGCGCGACAAGCAAAATTAACGTTACATTTTGTAACCCACGCAGCGCAACGATCCCGCCCCGCTCAACTTCCGGCGACTTCGCCACCGTGGCCACCGATCCCGATGACTTCGGATTCGCGACATAGGTTGGTAGAATGACCAACCGCCTCTTCCAGGCCAAAGATATCGAAAGAATTGCCGCCATGCGCACTGATATTGCCCAAGCCATCCACCGCAAGGATTACACCCCGCCGAGCTATCTGGTCGACACCGTCGACTTCGCTTTCGACCTGGCGCCGGAATCAACCCGTGTGTCGAGCCGGATGACCATACAGCGGCATCCCGAAGCGGTGAACAACACACTGGTGTTGCAGGGAGAGGAACTGACCCTGTTGCAGATTCGGGTAGACGGCAAGGCACTCGGCAAGAAAGCGTATCGCCTGACCGGCTCGACCCTGGAGATTCCGAATCTCCCCGCCACGGCTACCCTGGAACTCGAAACGATCACGCATCCGATCAAGAACACCACCCTGTCGGGGCTGTACGTCTCGAACGGTAATTTTTTCACGCAATGCGAGGCCGAAGGATTTCGCCGCATCATGTATTTCCCGGATCGTCCGGACGTCATGGCGAAATTTACCGTCATGTTGCGGGCCGATAAAGAGAACTATCCGGTCCTCCTTTCCAATGGCAACCTGATCGAGGAAGGGGATCTCGGCGACGGCCGTCATTTCGCGAAATGGGAAGACCCCTTCAAGAAGCCGTCCTACCTGTTCGCGCTGGTGGCCGGCAAGCTGGTCTGCCAGGAAGAAACCTTCAAGCTGGCGTCGGGTCGCGAAGCGTTGCTGCAGATCTGGGTCGAGGACGGCAATCTGGACAAGACGCAGCACGCGATGACGTCGCTCAAGAATAGTATTCGCTGGGACGAGGAACGCTTTGGCCTGGAGCTGGATCTGGACCGCTTCATGATCGTGGCGGTCAGCGATTTCAACATGGGCGCAATGGAAAACAAGGGCCTGAACATCTTCAACACGAAATTCGTTCTGGCCAATCCGCGGGTTGCGACCGATACGGACTATGCGAATATCGAGTCGGTCGTCGGTCATGAGTACTTCCATAACTGGACCGGTAACCGCGTGACGTGTCGCGACTGGTTCCAGCTGTCATTGAAAGAAGGCCTGACGGTTTTCCGCGATCAGGAATTTTCCGCCGACATGATCGGGTCGGACAGCGGCCGTGCAGTCAAGCGAATCGAGGATGTGCGGTTGTTGCGGCAAGCCCAGTTTCCCGAAGATGCAGGCCCGATGGCCCATCCGGTGCGTCCGGATTCCTACGTCGAGATCAATAATTTCTACACCGTGACGGTCTATGAAAAAGGCTCGGAAGTGGTGCGGATGTACCAGACCCTGCTGGGCCGTGACGGTTTTCGCAAGGGGATGGATCTGTATTTCGCCCGGCACGACGGCCAGGCCGTGACCTGCGACGATTTCCGCGCCGCGATGGCTGATGCCAATGGCCGCGACTTGCAGCAGTTCGAGCGCTGGTACAGCCAGGCTGGGACGCCGCGCGTGGCTGCCGAGGCCAGCTACGATGCGGCGAGCAAGACCTATCGACTGACATTGACCCAAAGCTGCGCGCCATCTGCCGGTCAAGGCAAGAAGTTACCCTTTCATATTCCATTCGCGATGGGCTTGCTTGACCAACGCGGCCACGACCTGCCGTTGCGTCTGGCGACGGGGCCCGGCTCCCCGGCCAGCAGAGCCAGCGCAGCCGCGCCGACCACTTTGGTGTTGGAATTAACGCAGGAACACCAGTCCTTCACCTTTACAGGTATCGAAGCGGCACCGGTGCCATCCTTGCTACGCGATTTTTCAGCGCCAATCGTCCTGGATTTTTCGTACAGCGATGCGGAACTGAGCTTCTTGATGGCGCATGACAGCGATGCCTTCAACCGCTGGGAAGCCGGCCAGCGTCTCGCAATGCGACGGTTGCTGCATCTGGTGGAATCCGGTCCCGCAGCGCCGACCGTCGCGTCAGCCGATTCGCTGATCGACAATTTCGGCAAGCTGTTGCAGGACACGACGCTCGATCCTTCCTTCCGCGAGGTGAGCCTGACCTTGCCTTCCGAATCGATGATGTCGGAACAGACCGACGTGGTCGATCCGCAGGCGATTCATTTGGCCCGCCGCAGTCTCTACAACAAGCTTGCAGTGTCGCTGCGGGCAAAATGGCTTGCTACCTATCGCGCCAATGTGGATGCAGACGGTTACAGTCCGGACGCCGCCGCAGTCGGCAGGCGTGGCTTGAAAAACCTGGCATTGGCTTATTTGTC
>JAYUWF010000109.1:0-6292 GCA_043753685.1 Herminiimonas sp. | reverse complement strand
CCCAGCATGTCGGCCGCGATCCGGCTGACTTTTTTCCTGGCAAACGATACGAGCTGCAGTGTGGGATGAGTCTTGCGGCCATCGTGGCCGACCAGGTTGAAGAAGCGGAACGATTGCTGCTCGCGATTGTGCAACGCGACGAAGGTGCCGCGTCCCTGGTGCCGCACCAGGATATTGTCGGCCACCAGTTCGTCGATGGCCTTGCGCAGCGTGCCGATCGAGACACGGAAGCGCTCGCACAATTTTTTTTCGGCGGGGATCACTTCGCCCGGCTTCCATTCGCCGGCAGACAAAGCGCGCAGCACCTGCCGCTTCACTTCTTCGTAAAGCGTGGTGCCGAGCGTGGCGGAGGGATCGAGTTCGAGCATGGAGCGGAGCATAGCATTTAATTTTAAATTGATACATGTCAT
Source organism: Herminiimonas sp. (assembly GCA_043753685.1). GTDB lineage: Bacteria > Pseudomonadota > Gammaproteobacteria > Burkholderiales > Burkholderiaceae_D > JANXSS01. Next base: position 5,882 of record JAYUWF010000109.1, on the reverse strand, counting down.
ATAGTTGACTTTGAAGAATGATGCTTCTACAGTGGCTTTCAATCTGGCTGCGGAACCAAGCTGATGGCATACGAAGTGGTCGTGATTCTGGCGGGGGCGGTGCTGGCGGCGGTGGTTTCGGGCAGTAGCGGTTTTGCGTTTGGATTGATTGCCTCGGCGATCTGGCTGCATGTGCTGGCGCCGACGCAGGTGGTGCCGCTGGTGGTGGTGTGCTCTCTGCTGGTGAATGCGGCGATGGTGTGGCGCTTGCGCGGCATGGTGCGGATCAGTTTGCTGTGGCCGTTCCTGGCGGGTGCAATGGTGGGCGTGCCGATCGGCGTGGCGGCACTGCACCGGCTGGACGGTCATCTGGTGCGGCAAGGCGTCGGTGTGCTGTTGGTGGCGTACAGCCTGTACATGTTCTCGAGGCCGGTGATGCCGGTGCTGCGACTGGGATTGAACGGCGGCCGGATAGCCGATGGCGCGATCGGCATGCTGGGCGGATTCATGGGCGGCGCGACCAGCCTGAACGGTGTGTTTCCGACGTTGTGGTGCGGCCTGCGTGGCTGGAGCAAGGCGGATCAGCGCGGCGTATTCCAGGCTTATATCCTGATCGTGCATGCGGTGACGCTGGCGTGGATGGGGTCGGCAGGGGAGTTGAATGCCACAACCGGGCGCAATGTGCTGCTGTGCCTGCCGGCGCTGGTTGTCGGCAGCTGGCTCGGGTTGCGGTTGTTTCATCACGTGAGCGAAACTGGCTTCGGAAAATTGATTCTCGGGCTGTTTCTGCTCTCCGGATTGGCATTGCTGCGTTGACTGACAACTGACTGACAACTGACTGATCACTGATCGTCCGGTGCGCCGGAATCCGGAAAGAGACTTGTCATCATGCAGACATCTGCTATCGTCACATTGCAACAACCCGACGCACACAGTGCGCGGGTTCCCTGAACAAAGAAGGAGACACGATGACATTTCAACAGAAAATCGGCTTGCCATTCCTGCTCGGCGCGGTCCTGAGCATGGCGCCGCTGGCCAGCGCCATCGCCGAAGTCAATGAAATCGGCATCGCACAGCAGTACGGCATCAGCTATCTGCCGTTGATGCTGATGCAGGAAGAAAAATTGCTGGAAAAAGAAGCCAAGGCCGCCGGCCTGGGCGACGTCAAGGTCACGTGGGCAAAGTTCGCTGGTGGTAACGTCATGAACGATGCGCTGCTGTCCGGCGACCTGCAATTCGCCTCGGGTGGCCTGGGACCGTTCATCACCCTGTGGGCCAAGACCAAGGGCAATATCGATGTCAAGGCAGTCGGTGCGATGAATTCGATGCCGCTCATGCTGACCACCCGTAATCCCGCCATCAAGAGCCTGAAGGATTTCACCAGCAAGGACAAGATCGCGCTGCCGGCAGTCAAGGTCTCGATCCAGGCCATCACGTTGCAGATGGCGGCCGAAAAACAGTTCGGCCCCGGTGAGGCGAATCGCCTGGATGCCTTCACCGTGACGCAATCGCATCCGGACGGCATGGCCGCGATGCTGGCCGGTGGCAGCGAAATCAACAGTCACTTCACGGCGCCGCCGTTCCAGTACACCGAACTGGAAAAACCAGGCATTCATACCGTGCTCAATTCCTACGACGTGACAGGTGGCCCGCATACCTTCAACGTGGTCTGGGCCAGCGCCAAGTTCGTCAATGCCAATCCGAAGACCTATGCAGCCTTTCTGCGCGCGTTCGATGCATCGATTGCGATGATCAACAAAGACAAGAAGGCGGCGGCCGAATTCTATGTCAAGACCACCAAGTCGAAGGAACCGGTTGCGTTCATCGAAAAGATGCTCAACGATCCGAGTATCGAATTCACCACGACGCCGAAGAATTCGATGAAGTACGCCGACTTCATGCAGCGCAGCGGCCAGGTCAAGATCAAGCCGGCTTCGTGGAAAGACATGTACTTTCCGAACGTGCACAACCTGCCGGGCAGCTGACCGGCAAGGGCGGGGCCGGGTCTTCGTTTCCGGTCCGGCCTGCGCGCACATCCATCCGTGGGACGACCCGACCGCGAAGCGCTGCAGTGCGCTGCAATCCGCTGGCCGGGCGCCGCACATCAACGACATGCACAACCCGGGTGAACCGATGACGAGCAGCTTGAAAGTGAAGGTCTGGCGCGGCAAGCAGGAGGGCAGCTTCACCACTTACGAGGTGCCGCGCCGCGAGAGTCAGACGGTCCTCGACGTCGTCACCTTCATCCAGCGACAGCTCGATCACACGCTCAGTTACCGATTTTCGTGCCGGGTCGGCATGTGCGGTTCGTGCGCCATGACGGTCAACGGTGTCGCACGCTGGACCTGCCGCACCCATGTATCGAAGGTAGCGGTCAACGGCGAGCTGGAAATCGCGCCGCTGTCGAACCTGCCGGTGATCAAGGACCTGGCCACCGACATGACGCAGTTCTTCGACAAATGGGCCGCTGCCAAGGGGCAGTTCAAGGGCTCGACCACCCGGCACGATCCCTTCGCGAAGGTCGATCCGGCGTCCAGGGCACGCCAGGCGGCCAATGCCGGTATCGAATGCATCGGATGCGGCGTCTGTTATGCCTCCTGCGACGTGGTGGCGTGGCGCCCGGCATTTCTCGGCCCGGCCGCCCTGAACCGCGCCTGGACCCTGGCCAACGACGTGCGCGACCAGCAGCAGGACGAACGCCTGCGTGCCGTCGCCGGCGATGCCGGCTGCCACGCGTGCCATACACAAGGCTCGTGCACCCAGCGCTGCCCGAAACAGATCGCGCCGACGGCCGGCATCTCGGGCTTGAAGGTGTTGACTGCCAGGGCAGCATTGCGAGGCAAGCTGTGACCAGCGCAGTCGCGCGCCAGGCCCGCGCCTGGTACCTGCAGCGCATCAGTGCGATGGTGCTGGCGCTGTGCGTGGTGGTGCATATCGGCGTGATCATCTATGCAGTGCGCGGCGGTCTGTCCGGCGCCGAGATCCTGGCACGCACGCGAGGCAACTGGGGCTTCGGGATTTTTTACACGGTTTTCGTTCTGGCGTGCGCCGTGCACGTGCCGATCGGGGTTGCCAACATTGCCGAGGAATGGTTCGGCTGGACCAATCGCGCTGCACGCGTGCTGTTCTTCATTGCGGGTTTGCTGATCCTGATATTGGGTCTGGGCGCCGTGGTCGGAGTGACCCTGCCGTGAGCCACCGCAACGACTACCGGGCGCGCGCCCATCCGGCGTACTGGGCCTTTCTCGTGCATCGCATTTCCGGCCTGGCGCTGGCGTTGTTCCTGCCGCTGCATTTCTGGGCGCTCGGGCAGGCGATCCATGGCGAAGCGGCGCTGGAGGGCTTCATCCGGTTTGCCGACCGGCCGCTTTTTAAGCTGGGCGAGTGGGGCCTGGTGGTGCTGCTGTCGCTGCACATGATGGGTGGCGTGCGCTTGCTGTTGATCGAATTCGGCACCTGGTCCGGGCCGCGCAAGAACTGGATCGCCGGCGCCGCTGGCGTCGGTATCGCCACCGGACTGGCGTTCGCCATGGCGCTGTTCTGGTGATGACGTCTGCCGTACAACGGAACAACGCAACAACGCAACAACGAACATCCGACGAAAGCAGAAAATGAAAATCGATTTGCAGGCAGTCGAAGACGCCGCCAAGGAACTCTACATCCGGGCCCTGAAGATCCTGCCGCCCGACATCAAGACCGGCCTGGCCGAACTGGTCCAGCGCGAGACCGCGCCGGTGGCGCAGCGCATCCTCGGCACGATGGTAACCAACATCACTGTCGCCGAAGACAACAACAATTTGCTGTGCCAGGACACCGGCGTGCCGATCTACAAGGTGGTCATCGGCAGCGGTGTCGAAGTCGATGGCCATGCATTGAAGCAGGCAATCCGGCGCGGCTGCGAGCGCGCCACCCGCGAGCATCCGTTGCGCTCCTCGGTGGTCCATCCGCTGACGCGCAAGAACGACCACACCTCGTGCGGTATCGAGATTCCCGCCATCAGCATCGATTTCACCGATACGCCGGATGTCTTGAAGATCCTGATGGTCCCCAAGGGCAGTGGCTCGGAAAACAATTCGTTTCTCAAAATGGCGATCCCCGCCGAAGGCATCGACGCCATCAAGAAATTCACCATCGACTGCGTGCTGGCGGCTGGCGGCAAGACCTGTCCGCCGACCATCGTCGGTGTCGGTATCGGCGGCACTTCCGAGTTGTGCGTGGCGCTGGCCAAGCGTGCCTCGACGCGTGAGCTCGGCACGTCCTGCGCCGATCCGGATGGCGCGGCGCTGGAGCGGCAATTGTCGATCGCCGTCAACCAGCTCGGCGTCGGGCCGCAGGGCCTGGGCGGCGACGCGACTGCCTTCGCAGTCCACATCGAACTCGCCGCGACCCACATCACGATGAATCCGGTGGCGGTCAACATGCAGTGCCACTCGGCGCGCCGGGCATCGGCTGTCTTCATGCCCGCTGGCCTCACTTACGGATTCTGATCATGGCCCACTACGAACTCAGCATGCCGGTCACCGAAGAACAGGTGCGGCAATTGCGCATCAACGACACCGTGACCCTGCAACGCACCCTGTACGGCATCCGCGACGCGACCCAGATCCACATGTTCGATCATGGCCGCGCCACGCGCTTCGACCTGTCGGGCCACGCCGTGATCCATACCGCACCGAACGTCAAGAAAGTCGCGCCGAGCGCCGAATATCCGGCCGGCTACATGCCGATCTGTATCGGCACCACCACTTCGGACCGGATGGAGCGATTCACCGAGCCGCTGATGCGCCAGAATGGCGTGCGCATCATCATCGGCAAGGGCGGCATGCGCGCCGGATCGCTGGCGGCTTTCAAGGAGATCGGCGGCGCGTATCTGGCCATTGTCGGCGGCACTGCGGCACTGGAAACCACCTGGATCACGCAGATCGAAGATGTGGATCTGGACGACCTGAACCCGGAATCGCTGTGGAAATTCAAGATCGAGAATTTCGGGCCGCTGCTGGTGGCGATGGACAGCCACGGCGGCAGTCTGTACGACGCCGTCAATCTCGATACGCAGTCGCGCCGCGCGGCCGTGTTGGCCAGTCTCGGGGTGACCACGCCGTGAACCATACGATCGGCATTAAGCGACTGCAGACCGACATCCTGATCCTCGGCACCGGCGGCGCCGGACTGTTCGCGGCGCTGCATGCGCATCAGGCCGACCCGAGCCTGAAGATCACGGTCGCCGTCAAGGGATTGCTGGGCAAGTCGGGTTGTACCCGCATGGTGCAGGGCGGCTACAACGTCGCGCTCGCCAAGGGCGATTCCGTCGAGCGGCATTTCATGGACACGATCGAAGGCAGCAAGTGGCTGGCCGACCAGGAACTGGCCTGGACGCTGGTGACAAAGGCCGTCGAGCGCATCCACGAACTGGAAAATGAACTCGGCTGCTTCTTCGACCGCAATCCGGATGGTACCGTCCATCAGAAGGCCTTCGCCGGCCAGACCTTCGATCGCACCGTGCACAAGGGCGACCTGACCGGCATCGAGATCATCAATCGGCTGGCCGAGCAAGTCTGGGCGCGCGGCATCGACCGGCTGGAAGAACATCGCGCCATCGAATTCATCAAGACAGCCGATGGCAGCGCCCTGGCCGGCGTGCTGATGATCGACATGCGCGACGGCGGCTTCGTCTTCGTGCAGGCTAAAGCCGTGTTGCTGGCTACCGGTGGCGGCCCGACCATGTACAAGTTCCACACCCCGTCGGGTGAAAAAAGCTGCGACGGCATCGCCATGGCCCTGCGCGCTGGCCTTGCCGTGCGCGACATGGAAATGGTGCAGTTCCATCCGACCGGTCTCCTGGCCGGAACCCACACCCGCATGACCGGCACCGTGCTGGAAGAAGGCTTGCGCGGCGCCGGCGG
>JAYUWF010000108.1:0-6301 GCA_043753685.1 Herminiimonas sp. | reverse complement strand
GATGCCATGGCGACAGTCGCCGGCGCATGCCGCAAGCCATTTGCAAACAGCACTGCCATGACGATGGCGGGCGATTCCATCAGAGCCATTGCAGCGGCCATGTGGCCGCCGTAGGCGACGCCCTGATTCTCCAGGTATTGCACTGCCGTGATGAACGTCACGGCACTCACCGATCCGTACGTTGCCGCGATCGCCGCTGCATCGTAGCCACTGAGGAACCGCTGCAGCAGTTGATATGCGAGCGCCGGGATAATGATGGCCAAGGCGACCGCCAGCCCGAGGGTGGTCGCCACCTCCGCAGTCATGCCCGACTTCGCCAGGGCAAAACCGCCTTTCAGGCCCAGCGCCATCAAGAGATACAGCGACAGGAAGCGCGAGATCTGGGGCGGAATCTCCAGGTTGGATTTCAGGGTACCGGCGGCGACGCCGAAGACGAAAAACAGAATTGCCGGATCGAGGAAGTTGTGCATGGCAGCCAAAGTGAATGAAAACCCCGCCAGCGTAGCGTGATTGATGGATAATTAAAAATCGATTCTTCTCATGGTTATATTAGACAAAACTCTATGAATACGACTTTCCGGCAATTGCGCATCTTTCTCGCCCTGGCGGAACACAAGAGCATCACCGCGGCCGCACATGCCTGTCATGTCACCCAACCGACGGTCTCCATGCAGATCAAGTCCTTGGCCGAGGAAGTCGGCATGCCGCTGTACGAGCAGATCGGCAAGAAGCTGCATCTGACCGAGGCGGGCGAGGCGCTGGTCGACACCGCCCGGGCGATGGAAGCGGAATGGAGCGGCTTCGAACAGCGCATCGATGCGATGAAGGGTTTGACGCGTGGCCGGCTGAGGCTGGCCGTGGTCAGTACTGCCAAGTATTTCGTGCCGGGCTTGCTCGGGCGCTTCTGCGCGACACATCCGGATATCGAAATCTCGCTGGAGGTGTTGAACCGGGATGGCGTGGTGGCCCGGCTGAAGGAAAACCGCGACGATCTCTACATCATGTCGATGCCGCCCCAGGACATTGACCTCGAAACCCACGCTTTTCTGCCGAATCCTCTGGTGGTGATTGCGCCACAGGGCCATCGGCATGCCGGCAAGCGAGGCCTGAGTCTGTCGGATCTTGCGCAGGAGCGCTTCATCATGCGTGAACGAGGCTCCGGCACGCGACTGCAGTGCGACGCACATTTTGCCTCGCAGGGCTTCGTGCCGACGGTGCGGCTGGAGTTGGGCAGTAACGAAGCCATCAAGCAGTCGGTCGCCACCGGAATGGGACTTGCCGTGATTTCCCGTCACGCGCTGGCCCGCCACATCGAGGACGATGAAATCGTGGTGCTCGATGTCACGAGCTTCCCGGTCTTGTCAAACTGGTGGACGCTCTACCCACGCGGCAAGCGCCTGTCGCCAGTCGCCGCGGTATTCCTGGAGCACATCGAGCGCACTGCGTACGACTGGTTTCAACAGCGACAGCCGAGCTGAAACGAAGCGGACGCAAGCGCGGTGGCCGGCAGACGGCGGCAGCGCGATGGCCAGGCTTGCCCGTGCGTGAAATGCCAAGCCGCCAGTCAAGCTCGAGACAGATGCGGATCAATTCCTGGAACACGCGCGTTGCCAGCATGTCGTAATGGACATCTCTCATCGTCTTCGCCTGCAAAGCGTTGCGGAAGTCGTCAAACGGGCAAGGCGAACGGATGTGTGAGACGGATGCATTTTTTTGATGACCAGACAGACCTTGAAGGGATTCAATCATGATGAAGCAAATAATGACGATGGCTGCCTTTGCAGCCGGTGGCATGATGCTGGCAAAGCAAATGAAAAAATCCGGTGCAGACAGCAGCGCATCGAACACCGAGCAAACGATCGATATCAACGTCCCTGTCAGCACGGCGTACAACCAGTGGACGCAATTCGAAGAGTTTCCAAAGTTTATGGATAGCGTGCATGAGATCAAGCAGATCGATGACAAGCATTTGCACTGGCGCGCGGATATCGCCGGCAAAGAAGTGGAATGGGATGCCGAAATCACCGAACAGATTCCCGATCAGCGCATTGCCTGGCGCAGCACCAGCGGCCAACCGAGCGCCGGCGCGGCGACGTTTCACAAACTGTCCGACAACAAGACACGCGTCACCCTGAAAATGGACTATGAACCCCAGGGCCTGGATGAAAAGGTCGGCGACGCAATCGGCCTGGTCGGCATGCAGGCGAAATCGAACCTGAAGCGCTTCAAGCAGTTGCTGGAAAGCCGAGGATCGGAAACCGGTGCATGGCGCGGTACGGTCGGGTCCGCCACGCAAACGCATTAAGACCGCAAGCATGGCCACCTCAGGTGGTCATCGGCTTTTGTGATCGATCATCATCGGAACAACCGCGTCCGATTAGCGCACGTTTTGGAAGCGTTGTCGACTCAAGCGTTCGAGTTCGTAATTCCCGCGAGATGTCCCAAAAGCAGGGAGCTGCCTTCGATCTTATTTGCAGGCATGGCATGCATCGCTTCCTGGCTGATGGCCTCGACCGACACCATTGCATGCGCCAGCAGTTGCTGTCCAGCGGCAGTGATGCTTGCATATCCGACACGCGCATCGCGTGGATCGGGCTGGCGTGCGACGAGCCCGAGTTTTTCAAGCGGCAGCAATGTTCGCGTCACGCCCGATGCCGTCAAGCCGAGTCGTTCGGCCAGGTCGATCCGGCGTAACCGGGTGGCGGACGCGCGCTGCAAATGGTAGAGCACCATGAAGTCGCTGAAGCCCAATCCATGCAGGTTTCCCAAGGCATTGTCCAGGCGACGGGTCAACACGGAGTAGGCGCGGGCCAGTCGAAGACAGAAGTCGAGCGAGGCACTGGGTGCTTCTTCGATCGGCGCTGCGGAGGTGGACGACTTGATCATTTTTTGCTTCCTTTTAATTGATTAATAGTTGATAGATCAAGTATATATCAAACAATAGGGCGGTGGTGAAAAGTTTTAGCGCAACCGCGGTGATGAACGCTACCTCAACCGATGCCGGCGCTAGCACCGGCCCCAGCACCACCGCCAGCAGCGGCCCAGTGCCGGTCAGCCGATCTTCGCGGCGCTTGCCAACCGCAATGACTTGATGCTCAGTGACGGGATTTTTTCTGCGGCTTTCACGTCGCGGTCCTGGCCACGCAACTTCCAGGCATCATCGCCGGGTCCGGCTTGCTGACCAGGTACGCGGCCGGGTCGCTGGCGACGGCCGGCCTGTTCGAGATCGTCGGCAGCCTTGCGGCAATCTCCACGGGCAATGTACTGCGGACTTTCCTGGAAGAAAGCGCTACATTTGCACGGTATCTCAATCAGGCGATGGCGTGAGGTCCCTGTGAAAACCGGCGACGCATGAATAAAAAAACCAAAGGAGAAAAAGATGGCGATCAGTTTCAATCTGAACGGCAAACCGGTATCGGTCACAGCTGAGGCCGATACCCCACTGCTATGGGTGATACGCGATGAAATCGGCCTGACCGGTACGAAATTCGGTTGCGGCGCGGCGCTTTGCGGCGCCTGCACCGTACACCTCGACGGACAACCGGTGCGTTCCTGCCAGACGCCGGTGTCGGTCGTGGCCGGCAAGAAGATCGCCACCATCGAATCGCTGTCCACTGACAATTCGCATCCGCTGCAAAAAGCCTGGATCGCCCACGACGTGCCGCAATGCGGCTATTGCCAGTCCGGTCAGCTGATGAGCGCGTCGGCGCTTCTGGCGACCAACAAGAACCCGACTGACGCCGATATCGACGCTGCGATGAGTGGCAACATCTGCCGCTGCGGCACCTACAATCGCATCCGCGCCGCCATCAAATCGGCTGCCGCAGAAATGCGCAACAAGGCTTAAGGGGAGCGCCATGACAACCACACGCCGCGACTTTTTGAAAACCTCCGCCGTGCTTGGCGGTGGCCTGACCTTGGGCTTCGCCTTGCCCGGTGCAATATCCCAAGCCGATGCCACAGGCACGTTGTACACGCCGAACGCCTGGGTCCATATCGCCGACGACAACACCATCACGCTGATTTCAGCCCGCTCCGAAATGGGACAGGGCGTCTATACCTCCCTGCCCATGCTGATCGCCGAAGAACTCGGCGTCGACATCAGGAAAATCAAGGTGGCGATCGCGCCGCCGAATGCGGTCTACACCAACTCCATGCTCGGTGCGCAGATTACCGGCGGCTCGACCTCGGTGCACGAAGGCTATGACAAGTTGCGCCTGGCCGGCGCCCAGGTGCGCACGATGCTGGTCAGCGCGGCTGCCAGCAAATGGAACGTCGATGCCTCGACCCTGCGGGTGGACAATGGCAAGGTCATCGGCGCGAACGGCAAGAGCGCGACCTTCGGCTCGCTAGCCGAATCGGCCTCCAAATCGCCGGTGCCGAAGGATGTCGCACTGAAGGATCCGAAGGACTTCAAGATCGTCGGCAAGGCCACCAAGCGTCTCGACACGCCGCAAAAGGTCAACGGCAAGGCGATCTACGGCATCGACGTCAAATTGCCCGGCATGGTGTACGCATCGCTCGAACAATGTCCGGTCATCGGCGGAAAGGTCGTCAGTTTCGACGCCGTCAAGGCCAAGGCTATGCCGGGTGTGATCGACGTGGTTCCGAGTACGGAAAAACCGGGTGGCGTCGGCGAACCCGCAACCGCGCTGATCGGACCGGCGGTGGCCAATGCGCTGTTTGCCGCCACCGGCAAGCGCGTGCGCACGATGCCGCTGTCGCCTGGCAACATTAAATCCGCGTAGGCAGGCGGCTCTTCCAAGGCTGTATCCGAAGGCGCCTACCGGCAGCGGTCGGCGCCTTTTTCGCGCCGGCCGCATGTAGTCGATTACTTTTGCGCCTCCACCCCTGGCATGCGATATGCACTGCGTTCGCCAGCCGCGTCTTCTCCATCCAACACATCGTATTTTTTACCCACGTCGGTAACAATGGCGGCAGCATGGAACTGATTGTCGACACCTGGAAGAACGCGTACGGCGATGAAGAACCGGTCGCCTTCGAACTCGGCGATGATCGCTTGACCGTCACCGAGATCGTCGACCGCTGGCTGTCGACCGAACGGCATTATTTCAAGGTGCGCGCCGATGATGACGCGACCTACATCCTGCGACACAGTTGCTGCTCGGGTGAGTGGGACATGACCTTGTTCCAGCGGCTCCCACTGCCGTCCGCTGCGATCGACCCGAAATTGCATTAGCTTTTTTCTGAAAAAAAAACGGCCACGCGAAGTGGCCGTCGATCTCTGCGCAACGGTCTTCAGAACGGCACGTCGCCTTCGATGGTCGTGCGATACATCTTGCGGCGTTGCTCGTCCGGCGTGCCGCCGGCCAGATGCATCAGCGAACGGTTATCCCAGAACACCATGTCATGCGGTTGCCACTGGTGACGGTACAGGTGTTCCGGCTTGACGCTGTGGGCATACAACTGCTCGAGCAAGTCCCGGCTTTTGGATTCGGGCATGTCCAGGATGCGGGTCGTGAAATGCTCGCTCACGAACAGCGCGCGACGGCCGGTTTCAGGATGCGTACGGACGATCGGATGGGCCACCGGCGCCACCTGGTCGATCTGCTGCTGTGTCAGGTTGGGCCGCCATGGGTTACGCCGCTGCAATTCGGCATACTTGGCGAGGTAGCTGTGTTCCGCCTTGCGCCCTTGTACGGCCTGCTTCAATGCGGCGGGCAGGGTATCCCACGCCAGGTGCATGTTGGCAAACAGCGTATCGCCGCCTTCGGCCGGCAGTTCCTGCGCATGCAGGAGAGATCCCAGGCTCGGCGTTTCCTTGTAGGACAGATCGGAGTGCCAGTAGTAGCCGGCGTCGCCCAGGCCGATCGGCTGGCCGTTTTCCTTGATGTTGGAGACGATCAGGATTTCCGGATGATCGGCCAGCTGGAATTGCTGCAGAACGTGAATCTGCAGAGGGCCGAACAGACGGCTGAAATCGACCTGTTGTTGCGGCGTGATGTCCTGGTCGCGAAACACCAGGACGTGATGCTCGAGGTGCGCTTCGTGCAAGCGCTTGAAATCCTCCGGCGACACCGGCCGGGTCAGGTCCAGACCGATGACTTCGGCGCCCAAAGGCGCGTCGAATGCCTGGATGCGGAAGGTCGTCCGTGATCGGGAAGACGGTGGGGAAGCGAGTGCGGTATGCATGCGAAATAACCAGTCCGACGGATTGAAAGGCGACCAGCTTAAGGTGCGCGCGCGGATTGGCAAACGATGTATTACTAATTTACTTAGAACCTATTTCGATAGACAAGATCGCCGCGGCAGGGCGCTTCGTCCGCATCCCTGCGTTGTG
>JAYUWF010000107.1:0-19196 GCA_043753685.1 Herminiimonas sp. | reverse complement strand
AAGTACTCTATCCAGCTGAGCTACAGCCGCGTAAAACGAAACTATAGCATGCTTCGATGCGTTCGTGGAAGCCCCTGCCCGTTGAATCGCCGGCAATGCATGCCATTCGCCACGTGCACAACACTGTGTATGTTCAAAACGGCTTATTACCTTTAAGTAACAAAAGGGTTGTGGTACAGTTTCTGTTGAGCAATTATAGGGGCCCGTATCGTCGGGTTGGCTTCATTGCCATTGCTCGGCGGTCGCTGCCGAGCGCCTGGGCGTTGGATGCCGTCGCGCTCTATTTACTCGAAAAATCACACCACGAACATGCATTACTCCCGATTCCCAGCATGGCCAGGCGGACGATGGGTCCACCTGCAATCGATGCCCCAATCGGTGCGCCTGGTTCTGCGCACCGCCCTGATTGCCGGCGGCCTGATGGCCGGCAACGCGCTAGGCGGTACCTTGACGGTGCAGGTCACCGATGCCGCCGGCCAGCCGGTGGCAGATGCGGTCGTCTACGCGGAAGCAGCCAGCGGTCAGGCCTTGCCGAAATCGACCCGCGCCGCTGAGATCGAGCAAAAGGCGCGCAAGTTTGCGCCGCTGGTGACCGTGGTGCAGGTCGGCACCGAAATTTCGTTCCCTAACAACGACACGGTGCGACATCACGTGTATTCGTTTTCGGCTGCGAAGATCTTCGAACTGAAACTGTATTCCGGTACCCCCGGCAGTCCGATCGTCTTCGACAAACCCGGTACGGTGGTCGTCGGTTGCAATATCCATGACCAGATGGTGGCCTACATCCAGGTCGTCAATACGCCCTACTTCGCCCGCACCGATGCCAGCGGCAAGGCCCGTATCGATGCTGTCGCGCCGGGCAAGTACGCCTTGAAATACTGGCATTACAAGACGCCGGCTCCGACGCAGATCCAGGAACAGCCGCTCTTGGTGACGGCGGCCGATGCCGCGGTCGCCTTCAAGCTCAACCCCAAGCCGGCCGGCGCCAACTAGGACCACCAATGCGTTTTCGCAGCCTAGAGAGCCGGATCGTCATCCTTTTCATCGGGTTGATCCTGGCCGTGCAGCTGGCCGGCTTTCTGGCCATTCGCGGTGGTATCGATACCAACGCTCGGGCCGACATCCGCAGCCAGCTTGAAATCGGCGAACGCGTCTTCCAGCGCCTGCTGGAACAGAATGCTCAGAAGCTCACGCAGGGCGCGCGCCTGCTCGCTTCCGACTATGGTTTCAAACAAGCCGTCGCCAGCAACGATCGCGAAACCATTTCGTCGGCACTCTCCAACGCTGGCGACCGGATCGGCGCATCGCTGACGCTGCTGCTGGGACCGGACCGCACGCTCAAGGCTGCCAACGTGGAGAATGCGCCGCCCTCGCTGACCCAGGCCGTTCTTGCATTGATCGATCAGGCAGAACAGTCCGGCAGTGCCAGCGGCAATGCGCTGGTGGATCACAGGCCGTACCAATTGGTGGTGGTGCCGATCAAGGCGCCGGTGATCATCGGCTGGGTCGCGATGGCGTTCCCGATCGATAAGCGCCTGGCAGCCGACATGCAGGAATTATCGGCCTTGCAGGTCACGGTGCTGACCTCGACTGCGCAAGGCAAATGGGCCAGCGATGTCTCGACCATGAATCAGGCCGACACGGCTGCCATCGCCGATCGCTTGCAGGGTGTAGACCTGCGCGGCGGCTTTGTCAACGATCTCCAGGTACCATCGGGTGACTTCAGCGCCCGCGTGCTGCCGTTGGCAAAAGACGCCAGGCAGACCACCATCGTCGTGTTGCAACGCTCGGTCAGCGAAGCGATCGCGCCGTATCGCCGCCTGCAGCTCACCGCCTTGCTGGTGACCGGTGTGTTCGTGATCCTCGCGGTCGGCGGTACTTTCTTCACCGCGCGCCGCATCACAACGCCGCTAAAAGACCTGGCAGAAATCGCCAAGCGCTTTGGTCGCGGCGACTATCGCGGCACCATCGCCGTCAAGAGCGACGATGAAATCGGCGCGCTGGCGGTTGCCTTCGACAGCATGCGCGAAGGGATTGCCAACCGCGAAGCGGAGATCGGGCGTCTCGCGTACTGGGACACGCTGACCAACCTGCCCAATCGCGCGCAATTCTCGGTCCAGCTGGCCGCGGCGATCGACCAGGCCAAACGCGAACATCGGACCCTGTACATCCTGATGATGGATCTGGATCGCTTCAAGAACGTCAACGACGTGCTTGGCCATACCTTCGGCGATGCGTTGTTGCGTCAGGTTGCCGAACGCTTGAAGACCCAGGTCGCCGGCGCAGGTAACGAAGTGGCGCGCCTGGGCGGCGACGAATTTGCGATCCTGTTGCCGAACATGCAGTTGAACGAAGCGCGCAGCATCGCCGCGCGCATCCTGAAATCGCTGGAGGTGCCGATTTCGCTGGAAGAACAGACCGTCGACCTTGGCGCCGGTATCGGGATTGCCGGCTATCCGGAACATGGCACCGATGCCGAAGCCCTCCTCTCGCGGGCGGAGATCGCCATGTACGCCGCCAAGAAAACCGGCAACGAAGCAGTGGTCTACAACCCGATCCTGGACAAGGGCAGCCAGCAGAGCCTGTCGATGCTCTCCGAATTGCGCCGGGCGCTGGACCGCAATGAATTCCGTCTGTACGTGCAACCGAAGATTTCCATGGGCAGCGGCGAAGTGATCGGCCTGGAAGCGCTGGTGCGCTGGGTGCATCCGGAAAAAGGCATGATCATGCCCGACAGCTTCATCCCCTTCGCGGAAAAAACCGGCTTCATCCGCATGCTCACGCGCTGGGTCCTGGAGCGCTCGGCGGCGCTGTGCAGCGAGCTGGAATCGAAAGGCATTCATCTGAAGATTTCAGCCAACCTCTCGACCCGCGACCTGCTCGACCAGAACCTGCCGCAAAAATTTGCCGAGATCCTGTCGCGCTACAACGTCAAGCCCGGATCGTTTTGCCTGGAGATCACCGAGAGCGCGATCATGGACGATCCGATCCGTGCCCAGCTGACCCTGGAAGGCCTGCATGCGATGGGCGTCGAGCTGTCGATCGACGACTTCGGCACCGGTTACTCGTCGCTGGCCTATCTCAAGCGCTTGCCGGTGGATGAGCTGAAGATCGACAAATCCTTCGTCATGAACATGGAAGTCGATGCCGACGATGCCAAGATCGTGCGTTCGACCATCGACCTGGGTCACAACATGGGACTGCGCGTGGTCGCCGAGGGCATCGAGAGCGAAATCGTCTGGAACCTGCTGGCCGCCATGGGCTGCAACCAGGGACAGGGCTATTTCATGAGCCGTCCGATTCCCGCCGACCAGCTGCCTCAATGGATGGGTAAGTGGGTCGCGCCGGGCAAGACCACCGAACTGCCGAAGATCACCGAGCTGGCCTGATCGCGGTGAGCGCCGACGCGCCGTCGCGGCGGGCTGAACGTTGTTGCGGTGAAGCCATTTCGGACATGATCTTGCCATCCACTTCAGGCACAATGGATGCCATGCAACCTTTGCCCGCTGCCTCCCAGAAGGTAATCCTTTGATGATCATGAATCCCGACTGGCTGCCGGTTCTGATGGATGGCGCATTCAGCGAAATCTATGTGATCGACCGTGACACACTGCGTCTGGTCGAAGTCAACCGCGCCGCCCGAATCAATCTCCAGCGCGACGGCGCCGAGTTGCTGCAGATGCGTCTGCCGGACCTGGCGCACAACCTGCCGGCCAGCGCCTATCGCGCCATGCTTGATGGGCTGGATGCCGAGCCGCAGGGATGTGTCCTGCTCGACGTCACCCATGTGCGCCAGGATGGCAGCACCTACCCGGTCGAGCTACGGCTGTACCGGCCGAATGCGGCCAGTGATTCCGTCAGTGATTCCGCCGATTTTATCGCCAGTGCTGCTGTCAGTGCCGCCTGCAGCAGCGTCTACATCGCCATCGGTCACGACCTGACGGAGCGCTACGAAGCGGCGCGGGCCCTGCGTCTGTCGGAAGCCCGGTTCCGGGCGATCGTCTCGAACACGCCGGGGCTGGTGTATCAGTTCGTCATGCATCCGGATGGCGAGATCGGGTTTCCCTATCTGAGCGAGGGCTGCCTGGCGCTGCTGGGCATGAGTGCCGAACGCCTGCAGGCCGATGCTGCGCGGTTTTCCGGGCTGATTCTGCCGGAGGACCGCGGGTCCTACCAGGCGTCGATGACGGCCTCCGCGGCTGAGAAAAAGAGCTGGAACTGGGAAGGCCGGATCTGGATCGAGGAGTGGAAAGACATCAAGTGGATCAACCTGCGCGCCACGCCCCGTGCGCTGCCGGACGGCAGCGTGCAGTGGGAAGGCATCATGACCAACATCACGCAAAGCAAGCTCGAAGAAGAGGAAATCAAACGCTCGCGCGCGCAGCTGGCCGAACTGTCGGCCCACGTGGAAAAGGTCAAGGAACAGGAACGCATGCGCATCGCGCGCGAGATTCACGATGACCTGGGCGGCAATCTGACTGCCATCAAGATGGCGCTGGCGCTGCTGGCGCGACGCCTGACGAACGAACCGAACCTGGTGGAAAAAGCCGAGTATCTCGACAGCCTGGTCGACCGCACGATCGAATCGGTCCATCGCATCTCCGGCGACCTGCGACCGAGCGTGCTCGACTTCGGCCTGGTGGCAGCCATCGAGTGGCAGGCAAAGGAATTCGAAAAGCAGTTCGGCCTGCCCTGCGAAGTGGTGGCCAACCGGAAGGAAATCAGGCTCAGTTCGGACCAGGCCACGGCGCTGTTTCGCATCTTTCAGGAAGCGCTCACCAATATCGGCAAGCATGCGCAAGCCAGCCGGGTACGGGTCGACCTAGTGCGCGGCAACCGCAACGTACGCCTGCAGATTGCCGACAATGGCCGCGGCATCGCCAGCGAAGACCGGTTGAAGCCGAAGTCCTTCGGCATTCGCGGCATGGTCGAGCGCGCCAGTGCGTTGGGCGGCAACCTGGCGGTCAGCGCCGGCGCACATGGTGGCAGCGTGGTGGCGGTGCGCGTGCCGCTGGCCGCCCGTACGGCCGGCGATGGCGGCGACAGCGACAGTGGCAACGGCCACGAACCGGCTGCGGCGGCCGGTGGCGCGATCGAAACGCAACTGGCCAGGAGCTTGTCGTGAAAGCGCCGCCGATCCTGCGGGTGCTGATCGCCGACGATCATGCGATCGTGCGCGAAGGCTTGAAGCAGATCCTGGCCGACACCGGCGACATCGTCGTGGCCGGTGACGCCGGCAGCGGCCTGGAGGCGATCAAGCTGGCGCGCGCCGGCGATTTCGACGTGCTGCTGCTGGATATCTCGATGCCGGATCGCAGCGGTATTGAAGTGCTGAAACAGGTACGCCAGGAATTCCCCAAGCTGGCCGTCCTGATGCTGTCGATGCACCGCGAAGACCAGTACGCGATCCGCTCGCTCAAGGCAGGCGCGGCCGGATATCTCAACAAGCAGAGCGCGCCCGACGAGCTGGTCACCGCCATTCGCCAGGTGGCAGCGGGCCGCAAGTACATCAGCCCGGCGCTGGCGCAACAGCTGGCAGACCAGATCGGCGACGACCGGGCCGTGGCACCGCACGAGACCTTGTCCGATCGCGAATATCAAACCCTGACGATGATCGCGTCCGGCAAGACGGTCAGTGAAATCGCTGCCGAACTGGTGTTGTCGGTGAAAACAATCAGCATGTATCGTTCGCGTCTTTTACAAAAGATGAAGCTGCGGCATAACGCGGAACTGACACACTACGCCATCAAGAACAACCTGGTGCAGGAAGAGTGATTCCGCTGTACCTGGCGTGTTCAATTTGCCAACTGCCTGACAGCTGAAGATCTCCATGCGTGACAAGACACCTCCACCTCCAAAGAATCCTGCCGAAGTCGCGCGCGAGACCTTCAGCCGTCTGGCGCGATCGCGCATCGCACCGACGCCGGACAATTATCGTGACGTCTACAACGAGATCGTCGGCATCGCATCGGAATCGAGCGCCGAAACCGTCATGGCAAATTTTGCGAGGCTGCTGGTCGCCATGCCGGCGCCGGTCGCAGCGCTCGGCAAGCAGTTGGAACGCGCCCTGCAGGCGCGCGACTGGACCGACTACAGCGCCGTCCTGAACACCCTGGGCAGCGCGCACCTGGCGCCGAAGGCCGCAATCGAGGCGCCGCCCACAGCGGCGCGGCCGGCCAATCGCGTCACCGTGCTGGCACCCGAGGCGCCGCCGGCCGACACCGATACCCAGGTGCGGCTGTTGCGCGACATGCTGTCGCGCACCCTGGGCTACGGCTTGCCGCCCCTGCTGCTCAATGCGCCCGAACTGATCGCCGATGCCGAAGCATTGGCCGCCGCCACCAAGGAAGCGCGTAGCGAAGCCGCCCTGAACGACGTGCTGGCGCGGCTGAAAAAACTCAGCTTCAAACTCGACCTGAAAGGCAGCGACCTGGCCGAACAGCAGGAGTTGTTGTTGCAGCTGTTTCGCCTGTTGCTGGAAAACGTCTCCGAACTGGTAGAAGAAGACAGCTGGCTGCATGGCCAGATCGGCAACGTGCAGGCGATGCTGGCCGGCCCCATCACCCACCTGGCCCTGCGCGACGCCACGGCCAGCCTGAAGGAAGTCATCTACAAGCAGGGGTTGTTGAAGCACAGCCTGTCGGAAGCCAAGGTCACGGTAAAAAGCATGATGCTGACCTTCGTTGACCGACTCGGTGCGGTGGCGGCCAGCACCGGCCAGTATCACGAAAAGATCGATCAGTATTCCAAGAAGATCAGCCTGGCCTCGGACGTCAAGGAGCTCAACAAGATTCTCGACGACGTCATGGTCGAAACCCGCGCCGCGCAGACCGAAGCCTTGCGCTCGCGCGATGAAATGGATCAGGCCCGGCGCGAAATGAACCTGGCCGAAAGCCGGATCCACGAACTCGAATCGCAGCTGGAACAGATGAGCGAACTGGTACGCGAAGATCAGCTCACCGGCAGCCTGAACCGGCGCGGCCTGGACGATGTCTTCGATCGGGAATTCGCCCGGGTCGACCGCCAGGGCAATGCACTGTGCGTGGCGATGCTCGACCTGGACGATTTCAAGCGCCTCAACGACACCCACGGACACGTCGCCGGCGATGAAGCGCTGGTCCACCTGGTCAATCTGGTCAAGGAAACCCTGCGCACGATGGATGTCATCGGCCGCTTCGGCGGCGAGGAATTCCTGATCATCCTGCCCGACACCACGCTGGCCCTGGCGTCGCAAACCATCACGCGGCTGCAGCGAGAATTGACCAAGCGGATTTTCATGGTCAACAACGAACGGCTGTTGATCACTTTCAGCGCGGGCGTGGCGGCGCGACGGCCCGAAGAGAGCAAGACCGATTTGATCAAGCGTGCCGATGCGGCCTTGTACGAGGCGAAGAAGGCCGGCAAGAATCGAGTGGCGACGGCGGAGTAACCTGGATTTGAGGGCGACGCTGCACTGGCGTCGCTTCCTTTCCGCTGAAGATTCAGTCACCACGCCAGATTTCATTGTCGCCTACACAACTCGACTCTGTGCCGATCACCGCCACCAGGCCTTTGCAGCCTGAACTTGAATATCCGCCCAGGATATCTAACTGTCTCAAACTCAGAATTGACCCCTTGAAGCAGCCTTGAAGCCGGCTTTGCGCGTCGTGTCTACCCCGTAAAATCAATCAATTGGAAATTTAGGAAGAAAAGCGAAATATTTCGACCTGAATTTTAAAAAATTATCTAAGTCTATGATTTTTAAATGATTAGTCAGAAAAACACAGGCAAACAGGGCGTGCATGAATGCCCTAAAGTTTTATAAAAAGGAGCCGAAGAAAGGGCAAACGCAGGGTTGGGAAAAGTGCATCACAGTGTAAAGAATTGCTCTGTCACACTAAACTTTTCCGCCCGGCGTCCGATAAAAAGTTACAACCGCGGATTGCACCACTCGAAAGAGAGCGACCCAAGGCTGGCAGCTTCACGACACATGTCATCGGACCCGAGTATTCAAGGAGATTTAACATGGCTTCATTCATCAACACAAACCTGGCTTCCCTCAACGCACAACGTAACCTGACGACGTCGCAATCGTCGCTGGCTACTTCGTTGCAGCGCTTGTCGTCGGGTTTGCGGATCAACAGCGCGAAAGATGACGCTGCTGGTTTGGCCATCTCGGACCGGTTGACATCGCAAATCCGCGGTCAAAGCCAGGCCGCACGTAACGCAAACGATGGTATCTCCCTGGCGCAAACCGCTGAGGGCGACCTGAACCAGATCGGTAACAACCTCCAGCGTATTCGTGAATTGGCAGTGCAATCGGCCAATGCATCGAACAGCGCAGGCGACCGTGCATCGCTCAACAGCGAAGCCACCCAGTTGCTGTCGGAAATCGATCGCGTCTCGAAATCTTCCTCGTTCAACGGCGTGAAGCTGCTGGATGGTTCGTTTAACAGTCAGTCGTTCCAGGTCGGCGCAAACAATACCGTTGATGACCGGATCACCGTGTCTTCGATTTCCAGTGCACGTACCAGCGCGCTTGGTGTGTCGTCGGCTTCCACAGTGACTACCGCAGCCAACAGCGCCGCTGCTTTCAGTGCAGGTTCAATCACAATCAACGGTACTGCAGTTGGCGCAACCCAAAGTGACGGTGTGTCGTTTGCCAGTCCGACGGGTTCAGCGATCTCGGTCGCTAACGCCGTCAACAACGCTAACATTACGGGTGTCACAGCGACCGCTCAGGCCGCGACGACGGTCGCCGCAGGCGCAGCAGCAGCCGGCGCCAGCACTCTGGTGACTGGCGACCTCGTCATCAATGGCGTCAGCATCACCGGCAGCACTGCTAACGCTGCAGCACTGACCGCAGCGATCAATGCGCAATCGTTCCAAACCGGTGCGAAAGCTACCAACAATGCGGGGACGATTACTCTTGACGGAGTTGACGGGCGCAACCTGACTGTGACTACAACTGCTGCCGGTGACACTGCTTCCGGCTTCGCGGCTGGAACCACGACAACGACCGGTAAAGTCAAACTTGATGCGTCAGGCGCAACGAACGCAGCTGCAGGAATCACGATCACTGGCACCGCAGGTGGCCTCTCGTCAGCTAACAACCAGACGGGTACGGCAACCGGTGCAACGCTAAGCGCTTTGGATCTGAGCACTGTTTCCGGATCGCTGAGCGCGTTGACTTCGATCGACGCAGCCCTGAGTTCGGTAAACAGCTCGCGTGCTTCGTTGGGCGCCATCCAGAACCGCTTCACGTCAGTTGTCGCCAGCCTGCAAACCACGTCAGAGAACCTGACTGCATCACGCAGCCGGATTCAAGATGCTGACTTTGCGTCGGAAACCGCCAGCTTGACCCGTGGCCAGATCCTGCAACAAGCTGGTACCGCCATCCTGGCGCAAGCGAATTCGCTACCGAACGGCGTGCTGGCACTGCTGCGCGGCTAATCGCCAGACGGCAGGTAACAAGTAGTATTGAACCGTGCTTTCTTGGACGGTTTGAACGGGACGGAAAGCGGGCAACTGCTTTCCGTCTTACCACTGAAAGGGATGGATCATGAGTATCAGTCCGATTGCCAGTTCAATTGCGAATCTTCCGAATGTTCAGGCATCTAGCATTCCGGTTCGTCCTGATTCCGTTGGTGGAAATACGATTGATGTGAAGGCCGGACCTGTTCCACCAAATGCACCAGCCAGCACCGTCGCTACGACAAGCGCAGTGCAACGTAGCGCAGACGATGCAAAGCTCGAACAAGCAGTCGCGGCACTTAATAAATTTTTGAAACCCATCGCAAGCAGCATCGAATTCAGCATCGACCAGGACAGCGGGCGAACCTTGGTCAAAGTCATCGACACCGACACCAATGACGTACTGCGTCAGTTTCCGTCGAAAGAAGCACTCGCAATTTCAGAATCTCTGGACCGGTTCCAAGGTTTGCTGATACGAGAGAAGGCGTAAGCCAGGCAAGGATCGAACATGACTATCTCATCAGCAGGCATCGGCTCCAATCTGAATGTCGAAAGCATCGTTTCCCAACTGCTGACGATCGACAAGCAACCGATTACCGTACTCGATTCAAAGACAGCAAGCTTTCAGGCAAAGCTGTCAGGCTTCGGTACGCTGAAAAGCGTGCTGTCCCAATTTCAATCTGCCTTGAGTAGCTTGTCCGACATTAGCAAGTTTCAAGGCGTAAAAACAAACGTCGCGGATGCGACGATCGCATCTGCATCGGGATCATCGATTGCAGTGCCGGGAAGTTATTCCCTTGAAGTCAGCAAACTGGCGCAAGCACAAAAACTGAACGCCGCTGGCCAGACGACCAGCACTGCTGCGATCGGCGCCAATGTTTCGACGACCTTGAGTTTTGATTTCGGTACCATTTCGAACGGCACGCTCGGCGCAACCGATGGCAAATACACCGGAGCGGCGTTCGCCAGCAACGGCGCAGGTGTCAAGACCGTCACGATCGACGGCAGTAACAATTCATTAAGCGGCATCCGCGACGCGATCAACAAGGCAAACGTCGGCGTAACCGCCACCATCGTCAACGACGGCAGCAATACTCCATTTCGATTGTCATTGACAGTCAACGCTCCAGGCAAAAGCAACAGCCTGAAGCTGTCGGTCGCCGGCGATGCAGCGATCTCGTCGCTGTTAAGTCACGATCCATCTGCGAATGCTGGTCAAGCCTTGTCGGAGACATCGACGGCTCAAAACGCAGTGTTCAAGCTCGATGGCATCGAAGTCACCAAAACGACGAACTCCGTCAGTGACGCCGTCGCTGGTGTCACACTCAATCTCGCCAAGACAAACGTGGGGGCGCCAACGACCATTACGGTTGCCCGCGATACGTCAACCGTCGTTGCATCGGTCAATTCATTCGTCAAATCTTACAACGACATCAGCAAGGCCCTGCAGGACGCGACAGCCTATAACGCGACGACCAAGCAGGGCGCCATTCTTAACGGCGAAGCGAGCGTTCGGATCATTCAAAACCAGATACGTTCCGCACTTGGCGCGCCGGTCACGGGCGGTGCGTCGACCTTTACCCTATTGTCACAGGTGGGCGTAACGGTTCAAAAGGATGGCTCTCTGGGTGTCGACAGTACGAAATTGCAGACCGCGGTCGACACGAATTTCAGCCAGATCGCCGGGCTGTTCGCCAGCGCCGGCAAGAGTTCTGATTCATTGATCGCCTACACGGGCGCTACAGCCAAAACATCGCCGGGCGCTTATCCGGTCAATGTCTCGCAATTGGCAACGAGGGGGACTTCAACGGCAGCCAGTGCCGCCGGCTTGACGATCACTGCAGGCAACAACGACAGCCTGACCGTTATGCTCGATGGCATTAGTTCAAATGTGACTTTGGGGCCTGGCACCTACGCCAGCGCGGCCGCACTCGCAACCGAGATCCAGTCCAAGATCAACGGCAATAGCGCCTTCGGTAGTTCCAAAGTTGCGGTGACCGAATCAAGCGGCAAACTGACGATTACCTCATCAACCTATGGCGCACAGTCACGCGCTGAGATCACGGGCGGAGACGGCCAAGCAAACCTCAAGTTCGACACCGGCGCAACGGTCATTGCAGGCTTGAACACGGTCGGGACGATCAACGGTGTGCCAGGCGTGGGAAGCGGCCAGCTGCTGCTCGGCGCGACCGGCGATGCGTCGGAAGGATTGAGCATTCAAATTGCTGGCGGCAGCCTCGGCAATCGCGGAATAGTAAATTTTTCCCAGGGCTATGCGTTTAAGCTGAACAAACTCGCCACTACCCTGCTATCGGCTGAAGGGCCGATCGCCTCACGAACAACCGGGATCAATGCGTCGATAAAAGACATTGCGAAAACCAAGGAGGCCTTGAACGCCCGTTTAACTGAAACGGAAAAACGCTATCGGGCTCAATTTACGGCCCTCGATTCCGTTATAAGCAAGATGAGTACGACAAGTAGTTTTCTAACCCAGCAATTGGCCAACCTGCCCAAGAGTTCCTAAGGGAGACATGAAATGTTCGGATCACCCGCAAGAGGCGCCAACGCCTACGCCAACGTCGGCATCGAAACCGGTGTCGCCGCCGCCACGCCGCACAAGCTCATCGTCATGCTGTTCGACGGCGCGCTGGTTGCAGTCACCACGGCCCTCGCCCACATGCAGGCCAAGAACATTGCTGCCAAGGGACAGGCGATCTCGAAAGCCATCATGATCATCGACAGCGGCCTGCGCGCCAGCCTCGACAAGAAAGTCGGCGGCCAGATCGCCGTCAGCCTGGACTCGCTGTACGAATACATGAGCAACCGGCTATTGATCGCCAACCTGAAGAATCAGCCTGAAATCCTGGAAGAAGTTCACAAGCTGTTGAGTGACCTGAAAGGCGCCTGGGTCGAAATCGGTACCCGTGGTGAAATGCCCATCCCTGCTAACATGCCCAATGCCGCCGTGCCTGCAGCCGATACCTATAGCGCCCGTTTAGCGAAAGTCTGATCGAACATGAATAGTCACGAAGTCATCGCGCTGTACGAAACCGTCGCCGTCATCACCGACCAGATGCTCACCGCCGCCAAGAGCGGCGACTGGGACCAGCTGGCCGTGCTCGAGTCACGTTGCGCCAGCCATGTCGCGATCCTCAGGGAAAGCGAGCCGCCGGCGCCCCTGACCGGGGAGATCCGCGTGCGCAAGGTGCAGATCATCAAGCAGATCCTGGCCCACGACCGCCAGATCCGCGACATCGCCGAGCCGTGGATGGCGAAGCTGTCGCAGATGATCAACAGTACCGGCGCCGAGCGCAAGCTGTCGCACGCCTACGGTAGCAACCACACCGGCTGAACATGGCGCTACCGGGGACCAACATCAATGGTCCACGGCCCCTGGCGGCGGTCGAGTCGACGCGCGCCATCACGCCGCTGGGCGACGCCCGGCAAGAAAATGTCGACCGCCTGGTCCGGCTCGAAGTCGGCAAGCAGTTCCAGGCCCAGATCCTTTCCCGATTCAACGACGGCACCTTCCTGGTAAAGATCGCCGATACCTCGGCGCGCCTGGCGCTGCCGTCCGGCGGCAAGGTCGGCGACGCACTGGCGCTGACCCTGCTGGCAACCGAGCCGCGTGTCACCTTCAGCCTGGATGGCCAGTCGGCAGGCGTGCTGGCCCAAAATGCCACCGGCGCGGCCGCCCATGCCGACCTCGCCCCCGGCGCGCGCATCGCCCAGGCTTTGTATCTCTCGAATGCCGCAAGTCAGACAGCTTCCGCGCCGCTTGCCGAGGGCGCTGCACCGGCCGAATTGTCCAGCGCCGGCCGGCTGGTCAGCACCCTGTTGGACGCAGCCCGGCAGGAAGGTGCCGCCACCTCCCTAATCGGCAAGACGCCGCTGGCCAACGCGGCCGGCACCGCCGCACCGCAGCTCGCCTCGGCCCTGCACGACACCCTCGCCTTCAGCGGCCTGTTCTATGAATCGCACGTTCAGCAATGGGCCAATGGCGAGCGGCCGTTGGCGGACCTGTTGCGGGAACCGCAGTCACAGCTGGGCAAGGCGCACGACGCGGCGAGCGCCGTGCAGACCGATCCGGCGCTGCTGGCAAAAATGCCGCCGGCGGTGCTGGAAGCACGGCGCAATCTGCAGGAATACTTCAGTGCCGCGCCACTGCCACCGGCCGCGGATACTGGCATGGGAGGACTGGCCAGCATCGATCCGGCCGCCGCGCAAATGATCAATCTGCAGTTGAACACGCTCGAGCAGCAGCGGGTTCAGTGGCACGGCGACCTGTGGCCGGGTCAGGCGATGGAATGGGAAGTCAGCCGCCAGGAAAACTCCGGCAGCGGCGCTGAAAAAAACAACGGCGACGGCCCGCAGGAAAACTGGCAAAGCGTTGTCAAATTTACCTTGCCCAGCCTGGGGGTGGTCTCGGCCACGATCAACCTGCGCGGCGACCGCGTGCAGATCCAGGTCCGCACGGCTTCCGACGACACCGCATCGACCCTGCAGCGGCATGGCGCAAAGCTCGCCTCGGCGCTCGACGCGGCTGGATCGAAACTCGACGGCCTGACCATCCGCCGCGAAAGCTGACACCGTGGATCCGCAAAAGCCCCTGCCGCCGCCGGCATTCGAAAAACTGCTGCCGCCGCAGCTGGCGGTTCCGGCAGGCTCGAATTCGGACCCTGGCACTGCCGCCGTCAAGCCACTGACGAATGCGGTCGCCATCACCTATGCAACCGGCGCCGGTGCGCCGCGCATCGTCGCCAAGGGCCGTGGCCTGGTGGCCGAGCAGATCATCTCGCGGGCGAAAGAGCACGGCGTCTTCGTGCACCAATCGAAGGAATTGGTCGCCTTGCTGATGCAGGTCGAGCTGGACGACCACATTCCGCCGGCACTGTACCGCGCGGTAGCAGAATTGTTGGCGTGGCTGTACCACATCGAGGCTGCCCGCACGGGCGGCGGCAAGGTATGATGAAGACTTTGACGCCGATGCCGATGCCGATGCCGATGCCGCGATACCTCACCGACCACACCGATCAATGATGGATGCCTCCCCAGACCAACTGACCCAAGACCTGGCGCCGTATCAGGTCCATTCCCGCCGCGAGATCCTTGCTTTGCTGCGCAATATCTGCGATCAGAAGCAGATGATCAACATGATCGCCAACCAGGGCAGCGTGTCGATCGTCACCGCCATTCTGGCAATCGATGAAGACGAAGGCAGCGTCATCATCGATGCGACCCAACATCAGAAAGTCAGCCAGCGTTTTGTGGACAGCGACAATGTCTCGTTCGAGACCGCGCTGGAACAGATCCGCATCCTGTTTTTCGTCAAGAAGGTGGAAGCCTGCCAGTATGCCGAACTGCCTGCCTTCAAGATCGCCGTGCCGGAGACCCTGATCCGCCTGCAGCGACGCGAATACTACCGGGTGCCGACGCCGTTGGTCAGCCCCGTCAGCTGCAACATCACGATACCGCAGCTGAGCACCAGCGAAACCCGCTCCATCAACGTCGTGCTGCAGAACGTCAGCGGCGGCGGCATTGCGATCATCGACGAACACGGTGTGCTGGACCAGACGATCGGCCGCATCTACAAGCATTGCAGGATCGATCTGCCGGGCGGCACGCTGGTGGTGGCGTCGCTTGAGATTCGCAACGTGCAGGAAATTCGTCTGCCGAACGGCAAGCATGTGCGCCGCCTGGGCTGCCTGTTCGTCGATCTGCCGCATGCCATGCTGGCAGCGGTGCAGCGCTACATCACCAAGCTCGAGCGCGAGCAGAATGCGCGTGCCGCGGGGCGCATGAAATAAGTATTTTTCAATCGAAGGTCACGTCATTCCGACTGCAGCAACGCGTGGTCTCTCAAGTATCGCTACCGTTCCGGGTAGCGATCCCTTCACGCGACAATTGCGTTGCCTGAAACCGAAAGCCTCAGACCTTCAGACCTGGCTTGACCGTGGTATTCGCGTTTGCCGGATTATTCGTACCCTCGTTTGGCGAATTCGTGCGGCCTGCTCCCTGGCCGGGATTGGTGCCGTCACCCAAGCCGGAACGGTTGTCTTTGGCCGTCGTGGCGGCGACGGTGGTTGTCACTGGCTTTGAAACCGGCGCTGCGGGAAGCGCCGTCGAGGCCTTGTCCGGTGCTGAGATCACTGGCTTCGCCACACCCGGGACCGGTATCGGCAAGGTAGCGGCGACCGTGGGCCTGGTTGCGGTCGGTGCAGGCACGGCCACCGGTGCCTTGGCTGGTTCCGCTGCGACCACGACAGGCGGCTTGACCGATACCGGTGGCGCCACCACAGGCGCCTTGGCGGGTACCGGCGTCGACACGGCAAGTGGTTTGGCAGTTTCCGGAGCGGCCGTGACCGGCGGCTTGGCTGATTCCGGTCGGGCCAGAACAGGCGGTTTGGCGGCTGCCGGCTCCGGCGCCTTGACTGGCAGGGGCGATGCTACCGACACAGGCGCCTTCGCTGCGGCAGTCACCGCAGCGGCGGCGGACTTGACAATTGCAGCGACGGTTGTGTTCGAGGGATTGCTGGTGCCCTGGTTGGGCGAATTGTCGCGACCGGCGCCTTGTCCGGGATTGGTGCCATCGGCCAGTCCGGATCGATTGTCCTTGACTTTCGGCTCCTTGACTGGCGCCGGGGGTGCCTCGGCAGCGCTGGCTTTCGGTGGCAAGCTACGCACGGTGATGATCGCGTCGTTGAAATCGCGGTCGCCACCGCCGGCGAGATCTTCGAAACCGATCTGGATGCCGTCGGTGGTCTTGCTGACCTGCGCATGCTGGAAATTGTCGAAGTTGGTCGATGCGGCGCCGGTACGAAAGAACTGGTTGTTGCCGTTGTCGATGCCGAATTCGATCTTGGTACCTTCGGCAAACGAGCCGAGGTTGACCGACCCGGTGTGGTTATCGATGCCGACGAAGGTCTTGGTTTTGAAGTTATCGGTCGAATAGTAAATCTTGTTGTCGTATCCCGAGTCAGACTTCTGGATGTCGAGGACGACGTCACCTTTGCCGGCGACGAAGGTTGCGCTGCCTGCTGCCGGCGCTGCCGCCGGCGTGTTCAATACGGGTGGCTTTTCGACCACGCCAGCCTTCGTAAAGAGGCCGAGGTCGAGCTTCGGCGGCTGCCCGATGGAGGTGATGCTCGATGGCGCTAGCGTCTGGGCCGCCGAAGCAGGCAGTGCCGCCGGCACCGGTGCAATCGTTTTCGTTTTAGCTGCAGCGAGTGGATCGGGCAGCGTGTTCCTGACGGCGACATTATTGACGGCAGTTGACATGGCAGCGACTCCTCCGGTTTGGCTTAAGCACGGGGAGAGTGTCGCACTATTATTTCCACGTGGAAATAAATTGACGACATTTGACACTTGGATACACACGCTCCGCCGACCGGTGGCGCGGGACGCGGACAACGGTCCGCAGGCGTTGCCCATGCCGGACGGCGGATTCTTACACCTGCATCGCCATGATGTCGTGATACGCCGACACCAGCTTGTTGCGTACCTGGATCGTGGCCTGGAAGCCGATGTTGGCTTTTTGCGAAGCGATCATCACATCCGACAGATTCACGCTGTCGTCACCCAATGAAAACCGCTGACCGAGCTGCTCGGCTTTTTGCTGCGCGCCGCTGACCTGGTCGAGCTGCACCTTCAGCGCCGATGCAAAGTCCGGTTTGGCCGCAGCCGCGACGCCGCCGGCTGCCGGTGCGATCGGATTGGCCACGCCCTGCGTGCGGCTGGCTGCCATCTTCAGTTGCTGCACCATTGCTTCGATGCGACTGGTATCGATTGCCATTCCCATAACGGTATTCCTTCTCAACTGTTGCGCTTTTCACCGAATGCCAAGATATCCCCGCCGCAGTCAAAGCCGGGCTCTGATAAGCTGGGCAAACATTGCTCTATTCCAACGATTGAAATTTGCCGATGCGCCGACAATCCGTGCTGAGGCAACAGGTTCGACTTTGGCGAGGACAACAGTGAATAAAACGACAATTTCCAGCGGCATCCTGCACATCAGCGGAGGCGCATCATGGCTGTAGCCGATAGCGGCATGGGTGGGCTTAGCGGCTTCACCGAATCGAATGCAGCGCGCAATCTGGCGCTGGCCATCGGCGCGGCCCTGGTGGTGGCGCTCATGGTCGGCGCCTGGCTCTGGAGCCAGCAGCCCGACTACAAGGTGCTGTTCTCGAATTTCACCGACCGCGATGGCGGCGCCATCGTCACCTCTTTGCAGCAGATGAACGTGCCGTACAAATTTGCCGAAGGCGGCGGCGCGATCCTGGTGCCGGCCTCGCAGGTCTACGATGCGCGCCTGAAGCTGGCCTCGCAGGGCTTGCCCAAGGGCGGCAGCGTCGGCTTCGAGCTGATGGAAAACCAGAAGCTGGGCGTGTCCCAGTTCCTGGAACAGGTCAATTTCCAGCGCGCGCTGGAGGGTGAACTGGCCCGATCGATCCAGGCCATCGGCGCGGTGCAGACCGCCCGCGTCCATCTGGCGATGCCGAAAGCCTCGGTGTTCGTGCGCGACCAGCAGAAACCCACCGCCTCGGTCGTCCTGAACCTGAACCAGGGCCGCGCCCTCGACGCCGGCCAGGTCAGCGCCATCGTTCACCTGGTCGCTTCCAGCGTGCCGGAACTGGCCTCGAAAAGCGTCACCGTGGTCGACCAGAGTGGCAACCTGCTCTCGGAGTCCGACAAGGGCGCCAATGCGAACGGTCTGGATCCGGCGCAACTGAAGTATGTGCAGGATCTGCAGCGCAGCATCGTCAAGCGCATCGAATCGATCATCTCGCCACTGGTCGGCCCGAACAACGTGCGTGCCGAAGCCACCGCCGACATCGATTTCTCGCACAGCGAGCAGGCGGCAGAGACCTACAAGCCGAACCAGACACCCAATAGCGGCACCATGCGCAGCCAGCAGACCAATGAAACCGGCAGCGCAGCGCCGACGGGGGCATCGGGCGTGCCGGGTGCGCTGTCGAACCAGCCGCCCTCGCCTGCGACCGCGCCGATCGTCGCTCCGGCGCCAGGGACGCCGGCTGCTGCTGCAGCTGCTGCGGCCACTGCCGCCACGGCAGCCGGCAGTCATCGCGAATCGACCGTCAATTATGAAGTCGACAAGACCATCCGTTACGTGCAACAACCGATGGGCGGCGTCAAGCGGCTGTCGGTGGCAGTGGTCGTAAACTACAAGCGCGACGTCGACAAGACCGGCAAGGTCACCAACCGCGCCCTGACCGACGCTGAAAAAACCCAGATCAACGACCTGGTCAAGGAAGCGATGGGCTTTTCCAAGGACCGTGGCGACACGCTCAACATCACCAACAGCCTGTTCGCCGGCGTCGAGGCCGAACCGATGGTGGAAGTACCGATCTGGAAAAATCCCGAATATCTGCAAATGGCCAAGGACGTCGGCAAGTGGCTGCTCGGCGCGGCCGTGATCCTGTACCTGTTCTTCGCTTTCCTGAAGCCGATGCTGAAGAAGTTGATGACGGCAGCGCCGAAAAAGCGCGTGGTGGTGGAAGAAGACAGCGTCGTCAATCTGAGCAACAGCGAGCCGATGGGTCCGCAAACCCGCGGCTACGCAGAAAATCTGGACGCGGCCAAGACGCTGGCCAAGCAGGATCCGAAAGTCGTCGCCAACGTAGTCAAGGGATGGGTGGGTGCAAATGAGTGATGAAGGCGTCCAGAAAGGCGCGATCCTGCTGCTGGCTCTGGGCGAGGACGAAGCCGCCGAGGTGATGAAGTACC
>JAYUWF010000106.1:0-6333 GCA_043753685.1 Herminiimonas sp. | reverse complement strand
CATGCGCGCGGCGATGAAATTCGCCGAATCCGGCCACCTCGTGCTGGCCACCGTGCATGCAAAGAACGTCGCCCAGACCTTCGAGCGGGTACTGTCGTTCTGCGATGCCTCGACCAAGCAAGAGGCGCTCTACATCCTGGCGAACCAGTTGAGCGTGGTGGTCAACCAGGGCTTGATTCCGAAGCTGTGCGATTGCGCCACCGAAGTCGACAGCGAATCGGCGGCAATGCTGAGCCAAGCGCACGACCTGCAGTTTCACGGCCATGTCCGCTTCCTGCGCCGTGCAGGTTGCGCCGCCTGCAGCCACACCGGCTATCGCGGGCGGGTGGCAGTGCACGAGACCGTCGTCATACCGAGCGCGGACGCACTGCGGGCGCAGATCACCGGGATGCTGTTCGAATCGATCCATAATTTCCAGGCGGTGTTCGAACTCGACGGCGTCGTCCACACCAGCAAGCACCAAGTGATGGCGCAGCTGCTGGAATGCCACGTGATCGATGCCGACACCGTGTCGCAAGCCATCAGGGCAGGGTTCTGACATGGACAAACTCAAGAACTTCAATGTCACGTATCTGCTGCCGTATGCCGCCGACGCGGAAGCGGTGCCGGACCGCAGCGCAACCAGGCACTTCCGGCACAAGAGCGTGATGGTTGCAGCCAGCGAGCAGCAAATCGTGCGCGAGGTCTGCGGCAACGGCGGCATACCGGTGGCGATCGACCCGATCAAGCCGACGCTGGCGATCTTCAATCCGGTCTCGCGCGACTACAAGCAGCAATTCATGCTGGCGATCTATTTCAACACGCAAGGCGGTCTGAGTGCCGGGCGCGCTTTAAAACTGGTGATCGAAGCCGAGAACGGACCGCTGCGCCAGCGCCTGAATCACGCGAACCTGATCCTCGACGGCGGCGGCAGCTTTCTGGAAGCGATGGACGCGCTCGACTTCTTCGACCAGACCACGCTGGCGATCATGGAGGCCGGCGAGAAGACAGGCCTGCTCTCCAACGCCATCAACACCGCGGTCGAACATTACGAAGCGCGCGCCAACACCCTAAAGGTTCTCATGGGGACGGCCGTCTTTACCGCCGTCGAGGTGAGTTTTTCGATCCTTTCGCTGATCGGCAATCGAATGGCGGTGCTGCCGGCGATCGAAAAGCAGATTTCCGAAGACGTCTCGGCGGAGAAAGCCGCATCGATCAAGCGCGGCATCGGCATCGCCTACCTCGCCAACGACGTCATGCTGGTCGTGTCGGCGGCCGGCATTCTGGCGGCGGCGGTGTGCGCCTACGCCTATATCGGCGGCAGCCCGGCGTTTCGCAGGAAGGTCGACGACTTCATCCTGAAGATTCCGGCCATCAAGGACATCGTTCTGCACGGCGCCATCACCAGCAGCACCCGGGTCGCGGTTTCCCTGATCCGGGGCGGCGTGGACTTGCTGGCGGCCATCGCGATCGCCGAAAAATCCACCCGCGTGCCACGGGTGCTCAATTACTGGCGCAGCGCCGTGCGCCGGGTCGAGGACGGCGAACTCGTCGCCGATGCGCTGGCGCAGGCGCCGCTTGAGAATTCCGAGCGCACGCTGATCCGCTCGCATACCGACCGCCCGCAGCTGGCACGCGCCTTCGAAGTCATTTCCGAGCGGCGCGCCAGCATGGCGCAGCGGGCCGCCAAAAAATTCCAGGTGTTTTCATTTGTCGCCACGCTGTTCTTCGCCCTGGCGGCGGTCATGATCGCGCTCTTCGTCGCATTGCTCCAGAGCGAAGGGTCGATGAGCGCCCTGACGTCCCAATAGGAACCGGAACTGATCATGTCATTCGACCCTGCCATCAGCACCGCTTCCGACGCCAGCATCTACGCCAGCATCTACGTCAGCATGGTCGCCGGCGCGTTCCCGCTGCATGAGGGCGATATCGACAAGACCGTCTTCATGGTCGCGCAGGATGTGCTGGGAACGGCGCAGCTGCACCTGCTGGTGTCGGCCGATCCGGCACAGGCAACTGTCTATTATTTCGCCGCGCCGTCGACCGCATTTGCGTCGGCGCTCGATTTCGCGACGCCGCTGGCGGCCGCCTTCCCGTCGCATCCGCAGCATCGTGGCGATGGCATTTATTTCCTCAAGGCCGAAAAGCTGGCGATCGCCGTCGAAAAGGTCCGCGACCAGATGCGCATGGTTGCCAACACGCCCGAGGCCATGTCCGACTGGCTGGCGGAACGGCCGGAGCTGCCGGTCCACGACGTCGCCGACCTGCAGCCGTGGGCGATGGAATCGATTCCCGGCGCCTACCGCCGCATCACCGACGGCATCTCGCAACGCATGGTCCGGTATTCGGCCTACGCGACCGTCGTGTCGCTCGTGGTGTATCTGGCCGCATCGATCGGCATTTCGGTGGTCAATGCATCGGCGGACAAGTCGAACCAGGCGCACATGAGTGCGATCAATGCGGCGGTGGCCCGGATCGACTTCATCTCGCCCCTGTCGCAGCAAGTCGCCCGCATGCAGCGTGTCTCGGCCCTGGTGGTGCGGGCCGGTGGCTGGATCGAGGAATACGAATTCAAGAACGGTACCGAAAAATTCGTCCTGATGATGCCGGCATGGATCACCAAGGATTACATCGATGCGCTCGGCCCGAAAGTCGAGGCCGACCTGTCCAACGACGAAAACCTGATCCGCGTCTCGCTCGCCTCGCCCTTGCCCGGCACGACGCCGGTGCCATGGATAACGACCCAGAAACCAGTGAAAGCACCGAATTGATCGAATGAACAACGAATGAACATCGAATGAACATCGAATGAAAAGCGAATGAGAAAGCTACTCAAGAACCCGATCGGCGACATCGTACCGGCGCCAGAACCGGCGATGGAACCTGCCGCCGCACCACGTGCACACGCGTTCGGCAAGCGGATGAATCACGTCAAGCCATTTCTGACGGCTGCGGTGCATAACATGACGCCGGTCGCGCCGGTGATGTTCATCGCGGCGATGGTTTTGGCGGTGCTGGCCGTGATGCAGTGCGCGAGCTTTGTCACGGCATTCACGCGCGAGACCAAGAGCAAGGAAACCAGCAACCTGGCGCCGCTGGTGGACAAGAAGCCCCTGGCCGCACCGGATTACCAAAGTGCCGCCAATGTCCTTGCCAAGAACAATTTGGCGGTGCAGGTCGAGTTGTCCCCGGCACGCACGGCCATCGTCATCAGCATCAAGGATCCGGCGCTGTTGCCTGAATTCGTCTATGCGCTGGTGACGATCCAGTCGTATCGCCAGGGTGTGGCCTGGAGCGCCAACCGGATCTGCCTCTCGAAGTGCGAGGGCGGCAAGGCAGCGACAACCGAAATTACCGGCTACACCCAGGCGATTTCATTTTCGGGCGCCCGGTCCTGAGTATCCGGGCAGCCCATTTTTCTAAAGTTGGAGAAGACATCATGAATGAACCAATGCGCAACAGAAAAATCGTCGCAGCCTGTCTGGTGGCGGCATCGATCGTGGTCGTCGGCATGGCATTTTTCGGGCTCGACATTCTGCGCTCGGCGGCCGCCACCGATATCAAGAAAGAAGCCAGCGCTGCTGCGGTCGCGGCCGGGGCAGGCGGTGGCGCACGCATCGTCGCCTCAGTGGATGGTTCGGAGATCAGCGAAGCCGAGCTGCTGCCATTCCTCAACGCCGGCCTCGACCGTGCAGTAGCCGTCGACCGCGCCATCAACAAGGTGGTCGCCGCCAACGGCGCCGACAAGATGTATCGACAGCAGGCGAAGACTGCCATGCAAAGCGCCAAGAACGAAATCCTGGCAAACGTCTTCATCAACCAGCGTTCGATCGAACTGCGCGACAGCGTCACGGAAGCCGATGTCAAGGCGTTCTACGACACCCGCGTCAAGGCCGAGGATTTCACCGCCTTCCGCTTGAAATTTTTTGTGTCGGTCGATCCGAAAGAAGCGCAGGACGTCTACGACGGCATCGGCCGCGGCGAGAAGGAATCGCTGGCCAAACTGGCCTTCGCGAAAAAAGAAGGCGAGCACTACGTCAGCGCCGCCGAAGTGCCGTATGGCCTGGGTGTCGCCGTCAAGGGCATGAAGGCCGGCGAGCGACTGAAACCGGTGACGGTACGCGAAGGCGTCCTGATCCTGTATGTGGACGACGTCAAGACGAATCCGAAGCCGGCGCTAGAGAAGGTCCAGGCGGAAATCAAGGACCTGCTGATCACGGAGCGCTTCAACGCCGACATGAAGGCAAGGCGTGCGGCGTCACGCATCGAATTGCGCGGCTAGCTGTATTTGCCAGGCCAATGCGCGATCCGGATTTGCGCCTGTCAAACACAGCCTATGCCGCTCATGAATACGCAAGTCGTACGACGGCAGTACCGGGAACAAGATCGCGCAGTAAAAAGCCATTTCGGCACAGGCAGTCAACATGAACGATCAGTCAAGGGAGTCACCAGCATGAAACCATTACACAACTTGCAAACCGCGTCGGATTGCAGGGCGCGGTTGCCGAGTCACCAGCGCGGCATGGGCGCAACGGCGATCTTGTTCACCATCGCCTTGATCATACTGGTCGGTGCTGCACTGGCCTACGCCAGCCGCGGCAATCCGAATGCGATCAACACGCAGTCGGCAAAAATTCAGGCGGCACTCGTACTCAAACAGGGCGGAGATTACCGGGATGCCTACAGCCGCTACATCTCGGAGGGCGGTGTTGCCGGGTCAATGACCTGGGACACGGCATCGACCGGCCTGTTCAACTCGACCACCCAGTACGGCATTTACATGGCGCCGCCAGTGCAGGCCATGGCCCTCAACAGCGGCACCTATGCCACTGCCCAGTGGCGTTATAACAAAGCCATCGACTTGGCCAACGTCGGTACGAGTAGTAACGATAGCATAGCTTACATACCGGACGTGGCGCTGACGGTATGCGAGGAAATCAACAATCAACTGTACGGCACGAAGTCCATACCTCCATCGGGTTCGGTCGCATTCTCTGCAGTGACCGACACGCTCGCTGCCCTCGACGCTGCGGCGACTGGCGGTGCGGCAGGCACGCCCGGCGCCGGGAAAGCCGTCGGCTGCTTCAAGACGAGCGATGCCAAATACGTGGCGTACACCGCGCTGGCAGAGAATTGATTGGCCTGTCATGGAAGCTTTCGTCCAGGACGTCGATCTGCTCTGGTCCCCCGATCTGACGGTTGGGTGTGCGGCGCTCGATGAACGCAATGCGCGCATGCTCGATCAGCTCGCACGCGCCGCATCGGTAATTGCCTCGACCGATCCTTCGCACCTCGTAGCCTGGGCCGACGCTCTCTACGATCAGTTCGATCTCCTGCTGCTGGAAGAGGAGCGCGAGCTGACGGCAGCCGATTACCCGGAATTGCCCTTCCATCGGCGACTGCACGACCGTGCGCGTGCCATGACCGCGCAGGCTCGCCTGAAACTCCAGCAGGCATCGACGCCGGCGGCAGTAGCGGCGGCGGCGAGCCAAGGTTGCGCGGCGCTAGCACTCTGGCTGCCGCGTCACGTGGTCGACGCCGACCGGTTGTTTTTTCCTTACGTGGATGGTCGCTTCAGGGGTGCGGGATGACGCATCCGATGCACTCGACGCCTGCCGCCGTAACTTGCGCGTGTCTGCCACGGCGCCGCAGGGCGGCCGGTTTTGCCGCAGCCACGGTTCTGTTCGCCGTGGCGTTGTTCGTCCTGCTGGGTGCGGCAACGGCGTCTATCGCGCGCGGCAATGCAAAGGCGCGGCTGTTCCAGGAAACGCGCGAACAGATGATCGCACAGCGCGACCTGATTTTCAGCACGCTTGTGTTGTGCGGCACGATTTTTCCGGCTGGCGACAATGGCAACAGCGTGCGCAAACAATATCCCGCCACGCCTGTCGATGGACTCGTGTCGTCGCTTGTGTGTCCGGGGCAGTCGCCGGCATCGATCTGGTCGAGCGATGCACGCGCGATGGCGCCGCGACCGCTGCCGGGCTTCGGTGCATGGACCTACGCCAATGACGGCATCAGCATGCGCATCACGATCAGTGCCGTCAGCGCCGGCTCGCAGTTTCACCGGGACCTGCTGGACGCGGTCATCAAGCAAATCGGCGCCAGCCAG
Organism: Herminiimonas sp.; assembly: GCA_043753685.1. Classification (GTDB taxonomy): domain Bacteria; phylum Pseudomonadota; class Gammaproteobacteria; order Burkholderiales; family Burkholderiaceae_D; genus JANXSS01. The sequence continues at coordinate 242 of JAYUWF010000106.1, read as the reverse complement.
GCGACGCGCATCGGCGACACACTGAAGATCACGTTGATGAATTGAGGGCTGCAGCGGCTGGGCCGCAGTGCCACGACAGCCGTGCCAGGAAAGCACGGGCATCAAGAAATAAGAAACAGGGATCAGTTTTTGCCGTCACAAATTTCTTGTGGCGGTGGCAAGGCCAGTGTCGGCTGGGCAAGGAGCAGGGCATGAAAGCGAACACGCGGATCAACCAAGTCATTGCAACGGCAATGCTGATG
>JAYUWF010000105.1:0-6339 GCA_043753685.1 Herminiimonas sp. | reverse complement strand
CTGTTCCAGGGCAAACGCAGTACAATTTAACCGAGCAGAAATTATTCTGGCTTCAATCGAAAAGCCACCCGAGGGCGACTTCGTGGGTGGCTTTTTTTATTGGGTTTGCTTGCTGTCAGACATGATTTTTGCCTGTACGGGCTTGTGTTTCAGCCACTCGTGCCAACATCAATCACATGTTTCCCGATAAGGCTCGCCATGACGACTACCATTTCCCCTGAAATCACTCAGTTGCCGTTGCTGCCGTTACGCGATGTCGTCGTGTTTCCGCACATGGTAATTCCCTTGTTCGTGGGTCGTCCAAAATCCATCAAGGCACTTGAAGCAGCCATGGAACAGGGCAAGAGCATCATGCTTGCCGCTCAAAAGGCAGCGGCGAAAGATGAGCCCTCCGCCGACGACATTTATGAGATCGGTTGCGTCGCCAATATTCTGCAAATGCTCAAGCTGCCGGACGGCACCGTCAAGGTACTGGTGGAAGGTGCGCAGCGTGCGCGCATCCACAAGATCACGGAACTCGACACCCATTTCGTGGCCGACCTGACACCGATCGAATCGGAGGCCGGCGACGAATCCGAAGTCGAAGCCATGCGCCGCGCGATCGTGCAGCAGTTCGACCAGTACGTCAAACTGAACAAGAAGATCCCGCCTGAAATCCTGACTTCTCTGGCAGGCATCGACGATGCCGGTCGCCTGGCCGACACCATCGCCGCGCATCTGCCGTTGAAGCTGGAACAGAAACAGGTGATCCTCGAAATTTTCAACGTCGCCAAGCGGCATGAGCATCTGCTCGGCCAACTCGAAGGCGAGCTCGACATCCTGCAGGTGGAAAAGCGCATCCGCGGCCGTGTCAAGCGCCAGATGGAAAAATCGCAGCGCGAGTACTACCTGAACGAACAGGTCAAGGCAATCCAGAAAGAGTTGGGCGAAGGCGAAGAGGGCGCCGATCTGGAGGATCTCGAGAAAAAGATCATCACCGCAAAAATGCCGAAAGAGGCGCGCGACAAGGCACAGAACGAGCTCAAGAAATTGAAGCTGATGTCGCCAATGTCGGCCGAAGCCACTGTTGTGCGCAACTACATCGACACACTGGTCGGCCTGCCCTGGAAGAAAAAATCCAAGGTCAACAACGATCTGTCGAATGCCGAAAAAGTCTTGGAAGACGACCACTACGGTCTCGACAAGGTCAAGGAACGCATTCTGGAATATCTCGCCGTGCAACAGCGCGTCGACAAATTGAAAGCGCCGATCCTGTGCTTCGTCGGTCCTCCAGGTGTCGGCAAAACCTCGCTCGGCCAATCGATCGCACGCGCTACGAACCGCAAGTTCGTGCGCATGGCGCTGGGTGGCGTGCGTGACGAAGCCGAGATCCGCGGTCATCGTCGCACCTACATCGGTTCGATGCCTGGCAAGATCCTGCAGAGTCTGGCGAAGTCGGGTGTACGCAATCCGCTATTCCTGCTCGACGAGATCGACAAGCTCGGCATGGACTTCCGCGGCGATCCGTCATCGGCGTTGCTGGAGGTGCTGGATCCGGAACAGAATCACACGTTCTCGGACCATTACGTCGAGGTCGATTTCGATTTGTCGGACGTGATGTTCGTGGCGACTTCGAACTCTTATAACATTCCACCGGCGCTATTGGACCGGATGGAAGTCATTCGCCTGTCGGGTTACACCGAAGACGAGAAGACCAGCATCGCGCAGCGGTATCTGCTGCCGAAGCAGATCAAGAACAACGGTTTGAAGGAAGCCGAAATCAGCGTGGCCGAAGGTGCGATCCGCGACATCATCCGTTACTACACGCGGGAAGCCGGCGTGCGGTCGCTGGAACGCGAAGTCTCGAAGATCTGCCGCAAGGTCGTCAAGATGCTGCTGTTGAAAAAGTCGGAAACCAAGGTCGTCGTCAATTCGAAGAACCTCGACAAGTTCCTCGGCGTGCGACGCTACGATTTCGGCATGGCGGAAAAAGACAACCAGGTCGGCCAGGTGGTCGGTCTGGCATGGACCGAGGTCGGCGGCGATCTGCTGACGATCGAGGCGGTCAGCATGCCCGGCAAGGGCGGCGTGATTCGCACCGGTACGTTGGGCGACGTGATGAAGGAATCGATCGAGGCTGCGCGCACGGTTGTGCGTAGCCGCGCGAAGAAACTGGGCATTCGCGCCGATGTATTCGAGAAGAGCGACATTCACATCCACGTGCCGGAAGGCGCGACGCCGAAAGACGGTCCGTCCGCAGGCGTGGCAATGACACTGGCGATGGTGTCGGTCTTCACGGGCATTCCTGTACGGGCCGATGTGGCGATGACCGGCGAGATCACGCTGCGCGGTGAAGTCCTGCCGATCGGTGGATTGAAAGAAAAACTGCTGGCGGCGCATCGCGGCGGCATCAAGACGGTGTTGATTCCCGAGCAAAACGTGAAAGACCTGGCTGATATTCCGGACAACGTCAAGAACAAGCTCGAGATCATCCCGGTGCGCTGGATCGACAAGGTCCTGGAGATTGCACTGGAGCGCCATCCGGTTGCGCTGACGGATGAAGAAGCAGCTGCAGCCGTGGCGGCGGCTGCCGCCGCAGCGGCATCGGCGACGCCGAAACCGGTAGAGCAGGGCGACACCACGGTCGTCAAGCACTGATCACGTCTCGATCGAACACAACGGTGGCGTAATCGCATGCCACCAAGACGCCTGCTGCGATGCAGGCGTTTTTTTCAGCACATCTCAGCTCGTTGCCCAGCATTGAAATCTGGTTCAAGAGCCCCACACCCCCTGCAATCTTCGCTACTAACTTTATTGGTTTAAAGCAAATTGCTTGACATCACATATCGTGCGCTTGTCTAATACCTACTGCATGTTTTTATCTACTTCAGGTGGCTAAACCTGCTGGAAAAAATGCAGCTGCAGCGATGTGAGGACGTTCGTTCACCACCGGTCCCCGTCATCGCGAAGACAAATCTGTCAGAGGACATTACATTGAACAAAACGGAATTGATTGACCACATTGCAGCCTCGGCGGAAATTTCAAAGGCTGCGGCGACCCGTTCGCTGGAAGCCGTCGTTGGCGCGGTCAAGACGACCCTGAAAAAGAACGGCACCGTGACGCTGGTAGGCTTTGGCACCTTTTCTGTATCGAAACGCGCAGCACGCGCCGGTCGCAATCCGCAGACCGGCGATGTCATCAAGATCAAGGCAGCCAAAGTACCGAAATTTAAGCCTGGCAAAGGTTTGAAAGATGCAGTAAACTAGCAGACTTGGCGTGATGACACACGCCAAAAACTGTCTGGCAAAAATGATGACTCCGGTCGGTGTAGCAGTACATGCAGGGCAGCGAAAATACGGGCGACATGCGGGTGCTTAGCTCAGTTGGTAGAGCGGCGCCCTTACAAGGCGTAGGTCGGGAGTTCGAGCCTCTCAGCACCCACCAGCAATCCAGCCGTATGAACGATCTGCAGCGCAATTACATGCGTACACCGGAATCTTCCTAGAACGATAAGCCTGCCAGGCAAAATGCAATCGGTTGCAACAGCAGAGCTCATCTTTGCAGCAATGAAGCACCGATCAGCGCGCGACAGTGCGCAAGAAACGTCAGCAGTATTGGAGTGGTAGTTCAGTTGGTTAGAATACCGGCCTGTCACGCCGGGGGTCGCGGGTTCGAGTCCCGTCCACTCCGCCAAAACACCGAAAGGCGAACGAGAGTTCGCCTTTTTTCTTATGCGTTACGCTTTCTGCAGGGTCATGATCAACAACAACCCCTTCGAAACCACCGCACACCGTTTGTGAGTAGCCGACCATGTTTGAATTCATCCGTACCCACCAGCGCCTGATGCAATTTGCATTATTGCTCTTCATTTTTCCGTCGTTCGCATTTGTCGGCATCCAGAGCTACTCGAGTTTTGGCGACGCCAACAATACGGTTGCGAAGGTCGGCGGACAGTCGATTACCAAGCAGGATTGGGAAACGGCGCAACAAGAACAAATGGAACAGTTGCGCCAGCGCTTCGGCGCGCAGTTCGATCCTGCGATGTTCGATACGCCTGAAGCGCGCCAGCGCATCCTCGACAACCTGATCGCGCAGCGCGCCATCAGCGCTGAAGCCGCCCGCGGCCATCTGTCGGTTTCGGACGCAGCGCTGCAGCAATCGATCCTGTCGATTCCCGGGCTGACCGGCGCCGACGGCAAGTTCGATACCGAGCGCTACAAGAGCCTGCTGGCGGTGCAAGGCATGACGCCGACGATGTATGAAGCGCGACTGCGCCAGGACATGGCGCTGCAGCAGATCAATGCGGCGATCCAGACCACGGCGTTTGCGCCAAAAGCCGTGGCCGGGCGTTTGTCTGACCTCAACGATCAGGAACGTGAAGTGCAGGAACTGAGCTTCAAGGCCGACGCCTCCGCGGCGCAGCTGAAAATCACCGATGACATGTTGAAGGCGTACTACGACAAGAACATCGCGCAGTTCGAGATTCCCGAGCAGGTCAAGGCCGAATATGTGGTGCTGAGCAGCGAGGCGCTGGCTTCGCAGATCACGGTATCGGATGCCGACATCAAGGGCTATTACGACCAGAATGCCAAGAAATACGGCGTCGAGGAACAGCGTCGCGCCAGCCACATCCTGGTCGCCGTCAAGAAGGATGCGCCGGCCGCCGACGTGACCACCGCAAAAGCCAAGGCCGAGAAACTGCTGGCCCAGATCCGTAAGAGCCCGGACGATTTCGCCAAGCTGGCGAAAGAAAATTCGGACGACCCCGGTTCGGGCGAGCGTGGAGGCGACCTCGACCTGTTCGGTCGCGGCATGATGGTCAAGCCATTCGAAGACACTGCCTTCAAGATGAAGGTGGGCGAAGTGAGTGACCTGGTGCGCTCGGACTTCGGTTTCCACATCATCAAGGTCACAGACATCAAGCCGGCCGCGATCAAGGCCCTGGATGAAGTCAAGACCGAAATCACTGCCGAAATCAAGAAGCAGCAGGCAGCCAAGAAATACGCCGAAGCTGCCGAAATTTTTACCAATACCGCCTACGAACAAGCCGACAGCCTGAAACCGCTGGCCGACAAATTGAAGCTGAAGATCGAGACCGCCAGCAACCTCAAACGCGTACCCGATCCGGCCGCAGCGCCAACTTCGCCCGTCAACAATCCGAAATTTCTGAAAGCGCTGTTCTCCAACGATGCGCTGAAAAACAAGCACAACACCGAGGCAGTCGAAGTCGCGCCGAGCACGCTGGTGGTCGGCCATGTGGTCGAGTACAAGCCGATCAGCAAGCGGCCGTTCGAAGAGGTGCAGGCGGTGGTGCGGCAGCGAGTCATGCAAACCGAAGCCGCGAACCTGGCGCGCAAGTCCGGTGAAGCCAGGCTGGCGGCATTGAAGGCCGGCGGTGAAGCCACCGGCTTTACGGAAGCCAAGACCGTGTCGCGCACGAAGAATGAAGGTTTCAACAGTGCCGCCCTGGTGGCCGTGATGAAAGCCGATACCAGCAAGTTGCCGGCGCTGGTAGGCGTCGATCTGCCGGGTCAGGGTTACAGCATTTTCCGCATCAACAAGGTGAGCGTACCGGCCGCGGTCGATGTCGCCCGCAGACAGGCCGAGCAGCAGCAGGTGGCCAATGCACTGGCGCAGGAAGAAATGCTGGCCTATATCGATGTTCTGAAGCAGAAGGCCAAGGTCAAGATGGTCAATCCGGGTCTGGTCAGGACGGCGAGCAATGCCGACAAGGTTGCTACCGACGGCGACCCGAAATAGGCAGGATCGTCATGCAGGCCGCAGACCGCTCCGGTTTGTGGAGAAGAAAGTAAAAGCCGCTGTCGAAGCGGCTTTTACTTTTTAACCTGTCTCTAAAGCGCGGTGGGATGCAGTGTCTCGGCTGCAGCGGCAAAGGCGGCCTCCGAAAAGCCTGCCAGGGTCAGGGCCTGGGCTGACTCGAACCTGGCAAAGTTTCGGACGATCGAGCGCCGGTAGGCCGGATCGTAATGCTCGGTCAGCAGTTCGGCCACCAGCACTTCCATTTCGCCGTTGGTTGCCATGCCTTGCCAGCGCGCGATCCTGGCACCGCCGTACAGCGTAACGAGGCAGTCGAGCTGGCGATTCAATGCGGCGGGGCTGTCGACGAAGTGGGCATAGTCCGCCATCAGCAACGCAACGCGGGCGCTATCGGCAAGTTCGAGCGCGACGCACGGCGCAGCGCGCATCGCTGTCATCAGCGCATCCGGTACCCGCAGATTGCCGACCTTCTTGCTTTCCGATTCGACGAAGACTTCGCGTGCCGGGTCGAAACGGCGCAGGCTTTCCCAGATCCGGGTTTCGAACATTTTTTGCGACGGTTGCGGCGCTTCGGGGAGATG
>JAYUWF010000104.1:0-6359 GCA_043753685.1 Herminiimonas sp. | reverse complement strand
TCGATCGAAGCTTCCATTTCCTTCAGGCGCTTGATCGAGGTCTTGATGGTCTTGAAGTTGGTCAGCATGCCGCCGAGCCAGCGCTGGTCGACGAAAGGCATGCCGGCACGTGCTGCCTCGGCTGCAATCGTTTCACGCGCCTGGCGCTTGGTGCCGACCATCAGGATGGTGCCGCGGTTGGACGACAACTGGCGCACGTACTTCATGGCTTCCTGGTACATGCCCAGGGTTTTTTCCAGGTTGACGATATGAATCTTGTTGCGATGGCCGAAAATATACGGTGCCATTTTCGGGTTCCAGAAGCGGGTCTGGTGTCCGAAGTGGACGCCGGCTTCCAGCATTTCGCGCATTGTGACTGACATGAAGAGTTCTCCAGGGTTAGGGTCTGGAATCCGCCCAGCTACACCGTTCGAGCGGCTCGGCGGCAAGTCCGGAAATGCGTTTCGGACAATTCGGCAAGCATCGAGAGGGCACCCTTGATGGGGCGGATTCGCGATTTAAACGATCTTTACAACAAAAATTTTAAGCAATTTCAACGACATCTTTGAAACAGTCAGCTCGAAACCTTTTCAAGCTAACCCAAGATTCTACCCTAAAACCAGGGTCGGTTTCAAGCCCAACAGCGCCTTTGCTTCGGTGAATGTTCCGGCGCTGTTTTCCAAATTTCCCTATAATCCTGCTATCGACTCATTCACTCAGGCTGCGGCAACATGTTGTCGCGGCCATTTCAGGTCCACAGGTCCACCCCATGGCATCCTCCATCAAGACTGAACAAGACATTGCCGGCATGCGCGTGGCCGGCAAACTGGCCGCCGAGGTGCTCGATTTCATCGCACCGCACGTCAAGGCGGGCATCACCACCGGCGAGATCGACCGCCTCTGCCACGACTACATGGTCAACGTGCAGGACACGATTCCGGCACCGCTCAATTACTGTCCGCCAGGCTACACACCCTACCCGAAAGCCATCTGCACCTCGGTCAACGATGTGGTCTGCCACGGCATCCCGGGCGACAAGGTCTTGAAGAACGGCGACGTGATCAACCTCGACATCACCGTCATCAAGAATGGTTATCACGGCGACAACAGCCGCATGTACTACATCGGCGAGCCATCGATCCTGGCCAAGCGCCTGGGCGACATCACCTATGAATGCATGTGGCTCGGGATTTCGAAGATCAAGCCGGGGGCGCACCTGGGTGACATCGGTTTCGTTATCCAGCAACATGCAGAAAAAGCCGGTTATAGCGTGGTACGCGAATTCTGCGGCCACGGCATCGGCACCGTATTCCACGAAGAACCGCAGGTACTGCATTATGGCCGTCCCGGCACGCTCGAAGAACTGGTGCCGGGCATGATCTTCACGGTCGAGCCGATGATCAATGCCGGACGCCGCGAGATCCGGGAAATGGGCGACGGCTGGACCATCAAGACCAAGGATCGCAGCCTGTCCGCGCAGTGGGAGCACACCGTGCTGGTGACGCCGACCGGCTATGAAGTGCTGACCGTCTCGCCTGGCATGCCAGCGCCGCCGCTTGGCATCCTGGCCACCTCGCCGGCCCAAGCGGTACCGGCCTGAGCGCGGATGGCGGCGTGATCGACACGCCCATCGACGTACCGCATCCCCTCGGCATGGCTTCGTTTGCCCTGCAACTCAAGCACAAGCTGCGCGCCGAACGCGATGCGATCGTCGAGACCTTTCGCGCCGACGGCAAGCCGGAAAAGCTGCTCGCCACCTTGCGCCTGAGCGTGGATGGAGCGTTGACTGCCGCCTGGCAGGAATTTCGCATGCCGGCATCAGCCGCCCTGGTGGCCGTCGGCGGTTATGGCCGCGGCGAACTATTCCCCTACTCGGACGTCGATGTGCTGATCCTGCTCGACGGCCAGGCCGACCTGGCGTTGCAGGGCAAGCTGGAAGAACTGGTGCAGGTGTTATGGGACATCGGCCTGGAACTGGGCCACAGCATCCGGACCATCGACGAATGCATCAGCGAGGCAGCGGCCGACATCACGGTCCAGACCAGCCTGCTGGAAGCGCGCTGGATCACCGGCAACCGCAAGCTCTTCGAATTCCTGCAGGACCGCTGCACCGCGGTGATGGATCCGCAGGCGTTTTTCCAGGCCAAGACGCTGGAAATGCGCCAGCGCCATGTCAAATATGAAGACACGCCCTACAGCCTGGAGCCGAACTGCAAGGAAAGTCCGGGCGGCTTGCGCGACCTGCAGGTGATCCTGTGGGTGGCCAAGGCCGCCGGGCTTGGCGACTCCTGGAAAAAGCTGGCCGAACGCGGCCTGATCACCACCACCGAGGCGCATCAGCTGCTGCAGAAGGAACGCGCCTTCAAGGACATCCGGATCCGCCTGCACATCCATGCCGGACGGCGTGAAGACCGGCTATTGTTCGACGTCCAGACACCGATTGCCGAATCGTTCGGCTTCAAAACCACCGATACCCGGCGCGCCAGCGAATATCTGATGCAGCGCTATTACTGGGCCGCGAAGGCCGTCACGCAGCTCAACACGATCCTGTTGCAAAACATCGAGGCGCAACTCTTTCCGCAGTCGGGCGACGCCAAGGCGATCGACGCGCATTTCAATGAAATCAATGGTTTCATCGACATCGCCAACGACGATACCTTCGACACAGTACCCTCGGCGATGCTGGAGATCTTCCTGGTGATGGCGCAGCATCCGGAATTGAAAGGCATGACCGCGCGCACCCGCCGCAAGCTCTGGCACGCGCGTTTCCTGATCGACCGCGCCTTCCGCCAGGACCCGGCCAATCGCGCGCTGTTCTTGCAGATCATCAAGGCGCCGCAAGGCATCACGCATGCGTTGCGCGGCATGAACCAGACCAGCATTCTCGGCCGCTACCTGCCGAACTTCCGGCGCATCATCGGCCAGATGCAGCACGACCTGTTTCATGTCTACACGGTGGACCAGCACATCCTGATGGTGGTGCGCAACGTGCGACGTTTCACGATGACCGAACACGCGCACGAGTATCCGTTTTGCAGCCAGCTGATGGCGAATTTTGGCCAGCCCTGGCTATTGTATGTAGCGGCGCTGTTCCACGATATCGCCAAGGGCCGCGGCGGCGATCACTCGCTGCTCGGCATGGCCGATGCGCGCCAGTTCTGTCGCGACCACAGCCTGTCGGATGATGAAACCGAATTGGTGGTATTCCTGGTGCAGAATCACCTCTCCATGTCGCATGTCGCGCAAAAACAGGACCTGTCTGACCCGGACGTGATCGCGGCTTTCGCCACATCGGTGAAGGACGAACGGCACCTGACCGCGCTGTATCTGCTGACGGTGGCCGATATCCGCGGCACCAGCCCGAAGGTCTGGAATGCCTGGAAGGGCAAGCTGCTGGAAGACCTCTACCGCATGACGCTGCGGGTGCTGGGTGGCGAAGCGCCCTCGGCCGACCATGAGCTGCGCAACCGTCAGCAGGAAGCCCTGGCGACCTTGCGTCTGTACGGTGTCGAGGAACATGCGCATGAAGCATTGTGGAAGCAGCTGGACGTGGCCTACTTCCTGCGCCACGATGCCTCCGACATCGCCTGGCAGACACGCGCCCTGTGCGACCGGGTCGACAGCGCGGTACCGGTGGTCAAATGCCGGCTGGCGCCGATGGGCGTCGGCTTGCAGGTGACGGTGTATGTCGCCGACCGGCCCGACCTGTTCGCCCGGATCTGCAGCTATTTCGACAGCAAGAACTTCAGCATTTTCGATGCCAAGATCCACACCACCCGGCATGGCTACGGCCTCGATACGTTCCTGATCTCGGCGCCGGATTTCGCCGCCAGCTACCGCGACATCATCAGCTTGATCGAGCATGAACTGGCCTCGCTGCTGGCGTCGCCTACGCCCTTGCCGGCGCCGTCGCGCGGTCGTCTGTCGCGCCTGTCGCGCACCTTCCCGATCACGCCGACGGTCGACCTGCGCCCGGACGAACGCGGCCAGTACTATCTGCTGTCGGTCTCCGCCAATGACCGTACCGGCCTGCTGTACACCATCGCCCAGGTGCTGGCAAAATACAAGATCAACCTGCATACCGCAAAGATCATGACGCTGGGCGAACGGGTCGAGGACGTTTTCCTCGTCGATGGCCCGGTCTTGAACCATGCACGCAGCCAGATCCAGTTCGAAACCGATCTGCTGGAAGCGATGCGAATCTAGAGCAGCGAGAACATGACCGAACCCCTGCGTCTTTCCAAACGAATGTCCGAGCTCGGCCTGTGCTCGCGTCGCGAAGCCGATGAATGGATCGAGCGCGGCTGGGTGCGGGTCGACGGCAAGATCGTCTCCGAACTCGGCAGCAAGGTCCTGCCGAGCCAGACCGTGACCGTCGAGCGCCAGGCCGCTGCCGAGCAAGCGCGCCGGGTGACCATCCTGATCAACAAGCCGATGGGCTACGTCAGCGGTCAGGCTGAGGATGGCTACAAACCGGCGGTGGTGCTGGTCGGGCCCGATTCGCGCTGGAAGGAGGACACGGCGCTCACCGAATTTCACGGCAGCCAGCTGCGCAGTCTGGTGCCGGCCGGTCGGCTCGACATCGATTCGATCGGCTTGCTGGTGCTGACCCAGGACGGGCGGGTCGCCAAGCAGTTGATCGGCGAAGACACGGACATCGAAAAAGAATACCTGGTCCGGGTGCAGCACACCAAGGCCGGCCCCCTGCCCGACCATCTACTGAAAAAACTCAATCACGGCCTGGTCATGGATGGCGAGCCGTTGAAAAAAGCCATCGTGAAATGGCAAAACGAGGATCAGCTGAGTTTCATTTTGAAGCAAGGAAAGAAGCGCCAGATCCGGCGCATGTGCGACATGGTCGGGCTGAAGGTGCTGGGCCTGAAACGCGTGCGCATCGGTCGCGTCAAGCTGGGCGATCTGCCCGTCGGCGAGTGGCGTTACCTGCGTCCTGAAGAACAGTTTTGAAGCAACGGACGGCGCCAATCTGGCGGCCCTCCGACACTTAATTATTTGAAAGTATTAATCGTGAAAAAAACCGGCATGGCAAAAAGCGACGCAAAAAAATTGATGGGCAGGATGGATGCACCGGGCATGACGCCGTTTGAAAAAACCGGCACTCCGGTCGTGGATCGTCGCGAACAGCGCAAGCTGGACCAGGCGCAGGGTCTGGTACCGTTTGCAGTAAAACTGAACAGCGCTCTGGTCGAAGAATTGAAGGCGCTCGCAAAAGCCGGCGATGCCGACCTCAACGAGGTGGTGGCAGAACTGCTGAAAAAGGGCATGGCTGCGTAACGAGCCATTCGAATAGCCGACCGCGATGCGGTCGATGCCAATCGATTAGCCTGGGCAGCCTGGAATGCCGGGCCGATTATGCGTCAGTCGTCGTCGTCCGGATCGAGCTCCGGAAACAGCACGTCGGTAAAGCCGAATTGCGAGAAGTCGGTGACCCGCATCGGATACAGCACGCCGATCAGGTGATCGCATTCATGTTGCACCACCCGCGCATGAAAACCGTCGGCGTCGCGGCTGATCCGGTTGCCGTGCTGATCAAACCCTTCGTAATGAATCCTTGTCCAGCGCGGCACCACGCCGCGCATGCCGGGCACCGACAGGCAACCTTCCCAGTTCGCCTCGACTTCATCCGACAGCGGCGTGATGACCGGATTGATCAGCACCGTCTCGGGTACCGGCGGGGCTTCGGGATAGCGCACGTTGCTCTTGAAGCCGAAGATCACCAGTTGCCGGTTGATGCCGATCTGGGGCGCCGCGAGACCCGCGCCGTTGGCGGCGTACATGGTGTCGAACATGTCGGCGATCAATGTGTCCATCGCAAGGGTACCGAATTCCGTGACCGGTTCTGCCTGGCGCAACAGGCGCGGGTCGCCCATGCGCAGAATTTCGTGCACGCTCATCGGTATTGCTTCAAAAATTCGGTGAACGCCGGGCCGGTTTCCGGATGCTTCGAGCCCATCGCCACCATCGCCTTCAAGTAACCGAGCTTGGAGCCGCAATCGTAGCGCTGACCTTCGTAGCGGTAGGCGAGCACGGTCTCTTCGGCCATCAATGCCGCGATGCCGTCGGTCAGCTGGATTTCACCGCCGGCGCCCTTGCCAAGTTGTTCGAGATGCGAAAAAATCTTGTTGGTCAGTACATAGCGGCCGACCACCGCGAGGGTCGAAGGTGCGTCGTCCGGTGCCGGTTTTTCGATGATCGCATTGACCCGCTCCAGGTTCGGCAGATAAGCGGTGGCGCTGACGATGCCGTACTGCTTCGTGTCGCTGCGCGGCACGTCCTGCACCGCCAGCAGGCTGCGGCCTTCGCGCGCAAATTGCGCCGACATCTGCGACAGTACGCCCGGCACACCCGCCTCGGTATCCATG
>JAYUWF010000103.1:0-6377 GCA_043753685.1 Herminiimonas sp. | reverse complement strand
CAACCTCCGCGCCGCTTGCGATGTCCCGGGTTCGGGTCCTGAAGGCGTCGTCAAATCAGATTTCCAGATTGTCGATCAGGCGCGTCGCGCCCAGCTTGGCGGCAGCCAGCACCACCAGCGGCGCATTCTGCGCCAGGTCGCCGGCCGATGGCGGTTGCAGGTCGGATCGCTTCCTAATCGAAACATAGTCGGGCTTCCAGCCGCGGCTACCGAGGCGCGCCATCGCAGTGCGTTCAAGCGCGAAGATATCCAGGTGGCCATCGCGCACTTCCTGCGCCACCGCACTCAATTCGGCATACAGCGCCGGCGCTTCCGCCCGCTCATCGACTGACAGGTACATGTTGCGCGACGATAGAGCCAGGCCGTCTTCCGCGCGCCAGGTCTCGGCCGCGATGATCTTGGTCGGCAGCGCAAATTGCTTGGCCATGTTCCGGATCATCATCAGCTGTTGATAATCCTTCTTCCCAAAGACCGCAGCGCCCGGCTGCACGCAAGAAAACAGCTTCAGCACCACGGTCGTCACGCCGGTGAAGAACCCCGGGCGGAATTCACCTTCCAGGATATTGCCCAGTTCCGTCGGTGGACTCACACGAAAGGCTTGTGGCTCCGGATACAGATCCTGCTCGGTCGGCGCGAACAGGACGTACACGCCTTCCTTTTCGAGCTTCTCGACATCGGCCTGGAAGGTGCGCGGATATTTATCGAAATCTTCATTCGGGCCGAACTGCAATCGGTTCACGAAAATGGACGCGACGATCGGGTCGCCATGCTGGCGCGCCAGGCGCATCAGCGACAGATGCCCTTCGTGCAGGTTGCCCATGGTCGGTACGAACACGGTACGCAACTGGCCGCGCAACTGGTCGCGCAACGCATCGATGGATGTGATGATTTTCATGAGGGTTTCGTTCCGCCGGTCAGGTCTGCAATCGATTCGGCAGTCAATTCTGCGAGTACGCCAGGCGCACGTAGATCGGTGCGAAGGCTTCGGCCTGGGTGATCTCGATCAGGGTTTCCTTTGCCAGCTCCAGCAGGGCGATGAAATTGACCACCACCACCGGCACGCCGCGACCGGCTTCGAACAGGTCGGCGAATTCGACGAATCGCGCTGAGCGCAGGCGCCGCAGGATACCGGTCATGTGCTCGCGCACGGAGAGCTCTTCGCGGCTGATGGTGTGATGCGCCGTCAATTTCGCGCGCTTCAGGACATCGGCCCAGGCGCTCTGCAGATCGACGGCATGCACTTCCGGCCAGCGCGGCACCAGGCTTTGTTCGATGAAGATCTGCGCCCGCACGTAATCGCGGCCCAGCTGTGGCACGGCGTCGATTTCCTTGGCCGCCAGTTTCATCTGTTCATATTCGAGCAGGCGCCGTACCAGTTCGGCACGCGGATCGTTGACGTCGTCGCCGGTGTCCGCCTTTTTTACCGGCAGCAGCATGCGCGATTTAATCTCGATCAGCATGGCGGCCATCAACAGGTATTCGGCTGCCAGTTCCAGGTTATGGACGCGGATCTGATCGACATATTCCAGGTATTGCAGGGTCACCTGCGCCATCGGAATATCGAGGATATTGAAATTCTGCTTGCGGATCAGGTACAGCAACAGGTCGAGCGGGCCTTCGAAGGCTTCGAGAAAGACTTCCAGCGCATCCGGTGGAATGTAGAGATCGTTGGGCAGCTTGAACAGCGGCTCGCCGTACAGCTTGGCAAAGCCCATGCCATCGATCACATTCGGCGTCGAATCGGCCTGGCCCGCGATCACCAGTTCCGGTGCGCTCGACGGCAATTGCGCCAGCTTCACCATCGTCAGTCCTGCAGCTTGTTCTGATAGACGTAGGCTTGCTGCTTGACGGACGAATCCTTGTTGCGTTCCTGCTGATCCAGGTTGGTCGGCGGCTTGTCCCACAGGAGGGCACGACCGGCGCGTTGGGATTCTTCCAGACCGGGGTTCTTCGCCTTCAGGTCATTGATGAACAGGGTGATCTCGGATTGATAGCGGTCGAACTGTTTGGTCAGTTTCATGGATTTTTTCAGTGGCAATGGAATGGCAGGCTGCATTTTACCTTGTCCGACCCTGGGATCGGACCCGGTTGATCGTTAGCGCACCCGCATGCCGGGCACGGCGCCTGGCCAGGGTTCGAGCACGTAGATGCCCGGGTTTGCACCTTCATCGGCAGACGAGGCGGCCAGCACCATGCCTTCGGAAATCCCGAACTTCATCTTGCGCGGCGCCAGGTTCGCGACCATCACTGTCAATTTACCGGCCAATTCCTCTGGCTTGTATGCCGACTTGATGCCGGAAAAGACATTGCGCAAGCGACCCTCGCCAGCGTCCAGTGTCAGCCGCAACAGCTTGTCAGACCCCTCGACCGCTTCGCAGGCGACGATCCGGGCGATCCGCAGATCGATCTTGGCGAAATCGTCAATCTTGATTTCCGGCGCTAATGCTTCAATACCGGCGTCCTGCGATGCCGCCGCGTGGTGGGCGACGCCGTCCGCCGAAGCTGCTGCCGCGCTGGTCGACCCGACAGGTGCAATGGTCGTAGTGGCGGCCGGCGGCTCGAACAAGGCGTCCAGCATCTTCGCCTCGACCCGCGTCATCAAGTGGTTATAGCCATTGACCCGGTGGCCGTGCGGCAGCGGATTGCCGACGTCGTTCCAGGTCAGCGGCGCGATGTTCAGCAGTGCTTCGACGGCAGTGGCCAGCGCCGGTAGTACCGGTTTCAGATAGATCGTCAGGATCCGGAAGGCTTCCAGCAAGCGGCTGCAGACTTCCTGCAGATCGGCCGTGCGGGCCGGATCCTTGGCCAGTTCCCACGGCTTGTTGGCGTCGACATAGGCATTGACGGTATCGGCATGCTCCATGATCAGGCGCAGCGCCTTGCCGTATTCGCGGTGGTCATACAACGTGCCGACCTGGGCGGCGACGTCGCGCAGGTTGAACAGAAACACATCCGACGAAGTCGCCCAGTCGGTTGCGACCGCGCCATCAAAACGCTTGGCAATGAAACCGGCGGCGCGGCTGGCGATGTTGATGTATTTGCCGATCAGGTCGGAATTGACACGGGCGACGAAGTCATCCGGATTGAAATCGATGTCCTCGACCTTGGCACTCAGTTTGGCGGCGATGTAATAGCGCAGCCATTCCGGATTCATGCCGAGCTCCAGATAGCGCAGCGGTGAAATCCCGGTGCCGCGCGACTTCGACATTTTTTCGCCGCTGACCGTGATGAAGCCGTGCACGAAGACATTGTTCGGCACCTTCATCCCGGAGAACTTCAGCATCGCCGGCCAGAACAGCGTATGGAAATACGTGATGTCCTTGCCGATGAAATGGTATTGCTCGGTCTGCGGATCGGCCATGAAGGCGTCGTAATCGCGCCCGGTCTTGTCGAAATAATTTTTCAGCGACGCCAGGTAACCGATCGGCGCATCCAGCCACACATAAAAGTATTTGCCCGGCGCATCCGGAATCTCGATGCCGAAATACGGCGCGTCACGGCTGATGTCCCAGTCACCCAGGCCGCTGCTGCCCGCTGCACCGTCGGCGTCCTCCTTGACGTCGAGCCACTCGCGCGCCTTGTTGGCCACCTCCGGCTGCAGGCGCGCATCGTCCAGCGCCCACTGACGCAGGAAATCGACGCACTTCGGATCCGACAACCGGAAAAAATAATGTTCCGACGACTTCATCACCGGAATCGCGCCCGACAGTGCTGAATACGGCTCGATCAGGTCGGTCGGCGCATACACGGCGCCGCAGACTTCACACGAATCGCCGTACTGATCCTTGGCGCCGCACTTCGGACAGGTGCCCTTGATGTAGCGGTCAGCCAGGAACATCTCCTTGACCGGATCGAAGAATTGATTGACGGTCTTGGTCGTGATCAGGTCGGCATCGTCGCGCAGGCGGCGGTAGATTTCCTGCGAGAGCTGATGGTTTTCCGGACTGTCGGTCGAGCTCCAGTTGTCGAAGCCGATATGAAAGCCATCCAGATGCTGCTGCCGGCCCGCCGCGATGCGCGCGACGAATTCCTGCGGCGTGACATTTGCCTTCTCGGCAGCGATCATGATCGGCGCGCCATGCGCATCGTCGGCGCAAACGAAATGCACCTCATGGCCCTGCATGCGCTGATAGCGGACCCAGATATCGGCCTGGATGTACTCCATGATGTGGCCGATATGGAAGGCCGCATTGGCGTAGGGCAGGGCAGTGGTCACGAAAAGCTGTCGAGGTGCAGGGTTGCTCATAGGGGGATGCTGTCGGTCGGCAAAGGTTTGCAAAAGCGTGATTTTAGCAGTGCAGCCGGATTCGGCCGCTTGATTTCGGCGTGGCCTGCCGCGCCTGCCGGGTGGATTCGACAAGGCGGAGGCCACCTGGCGCGGTAAAATGCGCCTTTCGCGAACCGGCCCGCAACCCTTTGTGCCCGGCAAGCGACTCGATTCCGCTCTCGATTGATCCCATGACCACACCTTCCTCCGTGCGCACCCGCTTCGCGCCCAGCCCGACCGGTTACCTGCATGTCGGCGGCGCCCGCACCGCCTTGTTTTCCTGGGCCTATGCCCGCCATTTCGGCGGCACGTTCATTCTACGGATCGAAGACACCGACCTCGAACGCTCGACACCGGCCGCAGTGCAGGCGATCCTCGACGGCATGGCCTGGCTCGGTCTGCAACATGACGAAGGGCCGTTCTACCAGATGCAGCGCATGGACCGCTATCGGGCCGCGCTGGCGCAACTGCTGGCATCGGGCCATGCCTATCAATGCTATTCATCGCCGGAAGAAGTCGAAGCCATGCGCGAGCGCCAGCGCGCCGCCGGCGACAAGCCGCGCTACGACGGTACCTGGCGTCCCGCACCGGGCAAGACGCTGCCACCGGTACCGGCCGATCGCAAGCCGGTCATCCGCTTCGCCAATCCGCTGGAAGGCGAGGTCAGCTGGAACGACTTGGTCAAGGGCACGATCACGATTGCCAACAAGGAGATGGACGACCTGGTAATCGCCCGCCCGGACGGCACGCCGACCTACAATTTCTGCGTCGCCGTCGACGATTGGGAAATGCGCATCACCCACGTCATTCGCGGTGACGACCACGTCAACAACACCCCGCGCCAGATCAATATCCTGCAAGCCCTTGGTGCGCCGCTGCCCCTCTACGGCCATCTGCCGATGATCCTCGGCACCGATGGTGAAAAGCTCTCCAAGCGGCATGGGGCTGTCAGCGTCATGGATTACCCGGAGCAGGGCTTCCTGCCGGAGGCGATGATCAATTACCTGGCGCGCCTGGGCTGGAGTCACGGCGACGACGAAGTGTTTTCAGTCGAACAGATGTGCGCCTGGTTCGATCTCGATCACCTGTCGAAGTCGCCGGCCCAATTCAATCCCGAGAAGCTCGCCTGGCTCAATGCGCATTACATCAAGCAGGCAGACAACGCACGCCTGGAAGCCTTGGTGCGGCCACGCATGGCAGCCGACGGTGCGCAATTCGATACAGGCCCAGACCTGCAGGCAGCGCTCGCCCTGATGAAGGACCGTGCCGCCACGATCAATGAACTGGCCAGCGCAGCCATGCTGTTCTACCGCGCGCCGGCACCCGACGCCGCACTGCTGGCCCAGCATGTGACAGATGCGGTCAAGCCAGCGCTGGCCGATTATGCGCGCGGCTGCGCCCAGGTCGCATGGCAGCGTGACGCCCTGGCAGCGATGATGAAATCGATCCTGACGGCCCATCAATTGAAGATGCCGCAACTGGCCATGCCGCTGCGCCTGCTGCTGACGGGACAGCTGCAGACACCATCGATCGACGCCGTGGTTGAGCTGCTCGGGCGCGAGACCGTCGCCGCACGTCTGCAAGCATTCGAATGAAGATAATACAAATGGCGATTTACAGGGGGGCAAAACCTTTGCTATAATTTCGCTTCTGCGTAGGGGGTATAGCTCAGCTGGGAGAGCGCTTGCATGGCATGCAAGAGGTCAGCGGTTCGATCCCGCTTACCTCCACCAGCGAAAACTGGAAAGTCATTACCGCAGATGACAAGCAAAGCAGGACCGTAACACCAGGCTGCAGTACGGACAGATTTCTGTCCCCATCGTCTAGAGGCCTAGGACATCACCCTTTCACGGTGAGTACAGGGGTTCGAATCCCCTTGGGGACGCCAGGATTGGCGCGGGTTGGCAGGTAAGTAGCTACTCTTTTCGCAGAATCTGGGTAAATTCTGGGTAAAACCCAGTTTTGAAAAGATTCGGAAAACGAAGATCAGACTAAACATCTGGTCTTTTTTTTCGTCCACATTTTCGTGTGCAGTTATCGGCATATCGCCCGATGCAACAGCGGCAAATGTTTTCTCTGGATGTGCGGCCAGTTTCTGTGCGCGGGAGCT
>JAYUWF010000102.1:0-19347 GCA_043753685.1 Herminiimonas sp. | reverse complement strand
GTCTAATCATTCGGCTTCGTTGTCCCGACAGCAGGGGCAAGACCGTGTCTGGGGTTCCGCCGTTCGCGATGTTTCCCTGTCCAAAAACCGCTGGGTTCGCCATGGCGTATTTCCGGATGGCTGTTTCCAGGATTAAGGTGTCCTCGTCTCCGGAACTGAAACCTAATTTTCTGGATTCGTCCAGATCCGCCTTGGTCACCTTGATTGGATGGCTTGGATCGCCGGGAAACGTCACCGTGTGACTGCCATCCATGTTTAGATACACCGCATTCGAGAGCGCCAGCTTGCCCTCCGGCGTGGCTGCCGTCGCGGCGATCGATGCCAGCACCCAGCAATCACCTGCCTGCCCTTGACTGCTTGGATCGATTGCGTCATTGCTGACCTTGTGGGCGTCGTAATCGGCGATGGCTGCACGCATCTCACCCCGCTCGAAGACATCGTCCCCTCCAGACAACTCCTGGAGATAGGGCGCATATTGCGCCTCCAGCGCGGTGTTGGCCGCATCGATCATGGCTTGCCGGTCGTCCGGGTTGGTCAACTTCGGGTCGATCGAAATCCAGAATGCATTGTCATCCTTGCTCTTCCCGGCCAGAAGTTGCATGCCCATGGTGCCGAAGCGTCCGTTGTTGGCCCGCCCAGTCTTATTGGTGGCTTCGAGGTTGTCCATTGCCTTGATCGCGTTGTCACTCGAAAGGATCCTGGCGCTGTCGTAGAAAACGGCTTTTGACCCTTCTGGCGTTTGCGGTGCGATTGGCCCTTGTGGCGCTTGCGGTCCGAAAGTCGCTGCGGCAGTTTGCAATTCACCTTTATCGAACTTGTCGTCGCCTCCGGAATACCCCCTGAACAGTCCAGCGTTGACGGGGTGGATACCGATTTGCGCTGCAGCGATGTAGCGTGACCGGTCTTCCGGCAAGACATCCGGTGCGACTGTCGCCCAGCGGGGATCGTCGATTTTCATGCCAGCCAGTGCCGTCATGCCGTCCCTGCCGAACATGCCGTCGTTGGCTGTACCGGTTCCCGTGAGCGCCTCCAGGTTATCCATTGCAGCAATTGCACCCGGTTCGGCCAGGGTTTTCATGCTGAGCTGGAACCACAACACCTGATCATCCGTGGGAGCGCTGGCGGATGGTAATGGCACGGTGCCGAACGGAGCCGCATTCAAGGCTTTCGCAGGATCGATTCCGATTCCCCCCGTCGGGTCTCGGTAAAACACGCCTTTATCGAACAGTGCGCCCAAGTTTTGACCGTCCGTGGGAGGCCCCATGACGGCTGCAATCTGCTCGACGCTAGGAGTCGCTGCGCCGTTGGCGGAAGCGTCCATCGCCGCCTTCACTTCGACTGGAGTGGGAGGACGGTCTGCCGGCAAGCGATCGAGGATCGATTGGCTCCATAGCCGCTTGAGGATCGAGGGATACCGGTCGGCGGCTTTCGCCACTGCGACCTGTGCATTGGTGGCATCTGCCCTGCCGTATGCAATTTCCGTTGCCAAGCCAGGATTGTCGACCAGGCGTTTTTTGAATTCCACGTTGAGCGGATCGTTGAGATAGCCGACCGCATCGCCATGCGTCGATTCCGGGATGTCGCCCGTGGAATAAAAGCGCCCGTCGCCAGGACCGCCAGGTATCCGCGAATGCGTGCCGTCATAGTCAGCGATACCAGCGGCCTGTGCAGGAGCGGCCACGTGTCCAGGCGGTCGGCCGGAGTGCGACGTGATAAGTCGCATGATGGCGTGGTTAGTCGGCGCGTCTATACCATCTGGCAGTGGCTGTCCTTCAGAGTCCAGAATCGTGATTTGACGGGAGTTTCTCGTTACCACGCCAGTAATCGCCATGAAGTTTTCCTTTGAATAAGTTCGAAGACAACCTTGCCGTCACAAGAGTCGGGCAAAACAGATTGCACATTGAATTGGAAAATAACGCATGTTGGCGCGCGTTTCGCTGCTGACACGAGATTTCACACGTTGGAGCGCTGCAGTTTCAGTCCGAAACCGAGATAGAGTCTGCGGTTAAAAACCTATCTGCAAAGCTGCTCGGCGTCATGTAGCCGAGCGAGCTGTGCGGTCGTTCCTGGTTGTATTCCGCACGCCATTCTGCAATGACCTGCCTTGCATGGCGCATGGATAAGAACCAGTGTTCGTTTAAGTATTCCGCCCGAAACCCGCGGTTGAGTTGGAAATAGCTTTCACCGATCCGCTCATTGCCGGTCGGCTATAGCTTTTCCGCATGCAATTCCAACTTGTCGGTGTCGGTGTTGTAGTGAAGCACGCCGTCGGCAATCATGGCTTGGAAGTCGAGCTTGCCGGTGCTTTGAGGGTCGTAGCGGTCGGCCAGTTTCTGGGCCACTGTCGGATCGACGCCCTCTATGCCTTGGTAGTACAGGGCCGTGCTCAGCGCCTGCCCAGTGGAGTAAAACTTTTCGTTGCCCGGTCCTCCGTACATCCTCCAGAGGAAGTCATGTTTTGAGGCCAACGCCAGGCCGGCCGTCACATCGGCGTTCACGCTCAAGTTGCCTTGGTTGTCGATGTTGATCGCACCGTCATCCAGCATGCGGGCGATCTGCTCGGGGCCCTCCACGCCGTCTTTGCTGTAGTGGGCATGCAGCAGTGCGGCCAGCTTGGGTGGGACGGGTGCGCCGGTGACTTCAGTGAGCATGGCCTGGAACTCGGTGATATCGAGCGAGCCGTTGTTATCCACGGCGCCCTCGCTTTGCCCGTAAGCATCGACCATGGCTTGGCCGACCGCCACGTTGAGCTTGCTCTGATCGATGACGGGCGCACCGCTGGCGTCTTCCTTGATCACGCCGGAGTTGATGAGGCCTTCGACTTCGGCTTCGTCCAATATGCCGTCCGAGTCGGACAACCCGTGGCGGCCCTTGTTCGACAACGTGGTTTGAACACCGGCCAGGAACAGCAGCTTACTGAATGTGCCAGACGGATCTTTGACCGCGTTGTTGGCCAGCTCGACCGCGGCTTTGAACCAAGTCGGCCGTGCACTTGCTCCAGCGCTCGCACCTGCACCTGTACCTGTACCTGTACCTGTACCTGCACCTGTACCGCTCTTGGCTTGGATCTGAATGCCACCCTTCTCGTCCGGCCCGATCACGCCAGCCGTGATCATGTTGAACACCTGGGTTGTGCTCACGCTTGGATTGCCTTGGCTGAATTGGAAGACCAAGCCATCCGCCTGAGTGAGGGTCGGCTTCGAGCCTGGCGACAACCGTTCCATGCCGCGTTTGAGTTCGGCCCCTGTGAGCAGTTTGTCGAGAACGATCTTGCCTTGGGCATCCGGCGTGCCATCGCCCAGGCGCACAAGGGTCTCAGTCACACGCTCCGCGGGAACTTTCTCAAGTGCCAAACTGACCGGCGGGGTGCGGCTGGGGTCCACCGCCAGCACGCCTTCAGAAATCATCTCACCGACGGCGGCCTTATCCAGACCGGCCGGATTGCCATCGGGCGAATACAGCTGCACCAGCGTTTGGACGGTGCTCAAACTGACATCAACACCCTGACTTTGCATGTAGCCGTATATCTCCTTGTCACTCCAATATCCGTCCTCTCCACCTTGCCCGGCCACCAGCATCGTCGCCAGGCCAGCATTGGCATCAGGATCATTCTCAGGGTCGTCTTTGCGATTGGCCTTCCAGCTGGGGTCATACTCCGGGCCTGCGGCTGCGCGGAAATTGCGAGGTACGCCGCTGCTGGTGCTCGGCAGATTCGCGCTATAAACGCTGCTGGCATAATCGCTAAAATCATAATCAGGCGGCAAAACTGGGACGGTTACCACAGATATATTACCTATTGGATGATCCGGAACCAATCCAGGCATCAGGCCGCGTGAATTAATATATTGATGATATGCCGCCTGCGCTTCGGGGCTTAGCGCCGACAATTGATAATCAAGCTCCTCCTGAGAAAGATTCATATCAAAATCTTTTTGAGTAAATAGGATGATACTTTTTCGATCACCCTCACTCAGTTGCCCACGCCTCACGAGTTCGGCAGTGTAATCCTCTACATTTAATTGGGGCCGGACCAAATTTCCAACCCCGGTCCCTTGCCCAGCCCACTCGATATAACGTGTGCATATCAGACGTTCATTGTCCGTAAGCGAGTCCCACGCCATTTTTCTCTCAGGGCTGTCTGCGGGAGCCGCAGCAAAATCATTGATGTAATTTTCTACGTTCAGCATCTCGGTGTCGCTGATCGTCAGACGCTCGTTCAAACCATCTGAAAAGAATTTCACTTTGTCTAGAGGATGCAATTGGTCATCCGTAAATTCGTGAAAAAAAGCTCCGATAGAATTCCCATTTCCTTCTAGCAAATTAAAGTTTGGAAATCCGTTATGGGTAGACACATCTTGCGCTTCGGTTCCTTGAAGATTTGAAAACGCTACATGCGGCGAAGCGTGAAGAATTGAATAGTAATATGCGACAACTGCAGCCTGTTGATTTTCATTCAACCCTTCCCAATCGTTCACCAATGCCGCATCAGGATTCAGAAAATTGGGCAAATGGTTATTGATGAACTGCTGAGCGCCGTCTATTTCATCGGAGGTTAAAGCTTGATTATTAGTCGTCGGCGCATAGAAATACGTCGGAGTGAATGATCCGTCTTCATTCTGATGATCGGAAGACACCAAAACAAATTGAGAATTTTGATTGATCGACAATCCCTGCCGAGGTTGCACTTCCCTCCACGTTATAGATGGACCAAAACGACTGTCGTCAGCGCGGGAATATGAACGGCCAGCCAGTTGCACAAGGATTTGGTACTGAGGCTCGCCGCTGTGAACTTGCAGAAATTCTTGCCGCTGAGCGGGTTTCAGTTTGAGAAAATCTTGCACCTGCTGGATTTCGAGGATACCGGCTGTCCGAAACCCTGGGTGTGCCTTGGCCCAGCCGTCGGCGGTGAGCCCGGGCCATTGGGTTGCCGGGGGAGGAGGGCCATCGTTGACATCCCAGGCCTTGCCTGAGGCCTTGTCGAGGATGAGCACATGGCCGGGACCACCGTCGGTGGAGTCCATGAAGACCAGTTCTTGCCCTGGCTTGGCCCAAGTGGCGGCCTTGTCGAGGCAATTGTCCTGGTCGTCGCCGAGGTCCTCGGTCAGCAGGCTGGTCGCTGGCGCTGGCGCCGGTGTTGGCGCAGTCGGCTTGGCTAGTAAGAAATTACCATTTCCAGATGTTGGTGTCGGCTTCCCATTAACAACAGCAACGATGTCCACATCTTTGTGTTCGCGTCCGCTGATGAACGCATCCAAAGCCTTTGTAATTGCTGGATTTTTCGAGTCTTCAAGGGATTCTGTAACATAGGCCACGGGTTTTGCTCCGTTTGTCCCCGGAACTACGTAATATTTAACAGAAGAAATGTTTGACATGTTTTTCCAACATAAACAGGGTTAATAATCACCAGCTGCGACGGCTAGGTTCGGACGCTATTGAATTCTTTGCATCCGTCATCACCAATGTATGTTTTGCACTTTAGAAATTAATTACTAATGCGAAGTTTTTCTTAAGCGCACGCAACGCAAAAAGTTAATAGATTTTTGATGTGCATTGATTGAAATATGATTTGATGCTGATTTTTCATACAGCTTCGCGCATGCGCAACCATTTCGTTGCTGCATATTTCACCTTCTTCAAAACCGGATCGCCTCCGTGCAGCGTCATGTCATCGGGCTGCTCGGTAGGACTTGCATTGGCAAAGAACACCGCATTGGCTTTTTTCGGCGCGACCTGCAGTCCCAACTTCGGAGATCTGGTGCAACCGCCCTGCTCGACTTCGCTGAGATACATGACGATGGTGGCCGCTGGCCGCCGCACAGGAGGTGCTTGCGGGCGCCCGATGAACTCGGGTCGAACCAGTCGTAGTGCTGCAGACTCCGGCGGCTTGACGCGCGCTACTCTGCCTGAACGAAATGTCGTACGTTGGAGCGCCGCGGCTGGGCGCGTGCGGACTGTTGAATGGGCAGGCGCCAGCCAAGGCCCTGGCGGCACGTTCTACCTGGGCATCACCGGTGCGATTTCGGCAGGCGAATCTTCAGCAGCACTGTTCAGCTGACGCGGGGTCAGCTGTTCTGTGCCAACGAATGGCATGGTTGAACATGAAAAGAGAAATGGTTTGCGAATGACATCGATTTGCGAAAATGTATTGTCTGCATCCCTGTCGAGCGAAGGAGTATCGACATGAAACACATTGATGGTATTGCCCGGAACATGGCGATCGAAGGTGCTGGGCTTCGACTTCATAAGTCCAAATAACCATTCCCTGGTTCTGCTATCGACATTCTTTGTTCTCAGTATGGTTCCATCAGCCATCTTGAAGCTGCTGATTCTGTTGTTCCAACCATGGTCGATCGGTCCGGCTGTGCCAAACCCTGTAATCCAGGACCGCCCTTGATAATTGTGTTGATCGAAGAGGATGGCGCCAAAGTTAGCTGGCCTTAATTCTTTTTTCCGCGCATCCGATTGCGACTTGACGGTAATCGAGCGCGACACGATGGCATGATCCGATTTGCCACCATCGGCGATGTGATAGACCGCATGGGTCCTTGCGCCAGCATCTCTGGATACCAAGATACCGTCGAGTGCGATGTTTTCACTTCCGAAAGTACCACAGGGATAGGTGGCACCTTCGAGTCGCAGCATGCAAGCTGGAGAAAAATTCGGGTGGCAGTTGAAATCGCCTCCGGCAATGACTTTATCGACCGGATATTTTGTTTTGATTCGCTCGATTTCTCTCGCAATTTTTACGAGGGAAAATTTGCGCGCATCTGCCGATGCATTATCCAGATGAGAATTCATCACGAGCATCGTTGCATCCGTTGCTTTTTCTTTTAAAAGAACGAAGTTGGCGATTCTGGGCTGCCCTGCATCCAGCACGCCTTTTTGATGCAATGGCATGTGGTGTACGTACACCGCTTCGAAGCGATTCTTGTTGTAATAAATCGGTGAAAACTCGCCTTTGTAACCGCCGCCATAGCCTTGTCCCAGATACGGTGCATGGGTATCGAACAGCTGGGCGGTCATGGCATTTAACGTGTTTCCCTTTATTTCCTGGAGCAGAACGATCTCGCTATCGGCAGACAATTTGTCGACCGTCAGGACAGCACTCTTGCCTTGATCGAAACGGGTGTTAAAAGTCGATACCTTGATCGGTGCAGTCACCGGCAGGGGCGGCGAATCGATGGGCAGTGGCAGGCTGTCCCGGAACTTTTTCGTCGCGTCCGATGAGATTTTTTTAAGCTCATCCGAATGGCGATTTCGTGCAATGCTCGCCTTGCCCACGAGCGCTTTGGCCGACATTGATATTGGCTTCGCAGTGCCCGTGCCGGATCCCACAAGGGCACCACGTGCGACGCCCATGCGTATGCCGCCACGATTTCCTAACTCAGGACATAAGTCACCGATGCGTCCGATGGTGGCTTGCAATTCAAGGTCGGTTGGCTGTTGCATCGAATGAGCGTTTTTCGGTAACGCATCGGGTTGCAAACCATACGAAAACCTTGCTGCGCGACCTGCGCCCTGGCTGCCCGCCCGGGGTAAGGCCGTTGCCGCCAGTCCCAGCACGAAGTATCCCATCAACGTCGGGCTGTTGGATGTCTTGGTGCGTGGCACCGGTGCACTTGATGGCGCCGCCTCACCAACTTTTACCGAGGTGGTTGGCTCTTGAGCCGAAGCGTTGATCTTGTCGGTTTTCGAAATTCGCATTGCCACCCTGCTTGTCTACATACCGTCTGTGCGGCGAGAAATGCAGTTTGGCATGCGAAGTAACTTTATTTTTGAATGGAAAGACCACGGCGATCTTTACTCTCGTTATTTGAGAGAACATTTCGCATGTAAAACATGAAGATTGCTGCGGGCGCGACGGACGGCATTTGACTTCCCGTTGCACTGCTTGAGTGCCGGCGAGGCATGCCTGCTGGAACGCTGACACGCTCACGCAGGCGCAAGGCATCCCGTCGGGACACCATCCATTTCCCAATGTTAGAAGTGGTACTCGACCCGCACCATCGGCGTCTTGGCAAACGATCCCGGACCAGCGATCGAGGCCTTGTTGCCGAACTTGTTTTTCCAGTACTCGTATTCCAGACCGGCCTTCAGGCTGTTCTTCGGCAGGCCCATGGTGCCGCCGAAGTCGTACATCAGCGAGACGTCGAAATGGGTTTCGGTCGCGGTGTCGGCGCCGACTTCATCCTTGCCCTTCGGTGCGATGATCAAGCCGTAGCCTTCGAAGGACAACGGCAGCGAAGCAATCGGAAAACCGAAGTCCATCGAGAATGCGGCATGGGTCTTGTACGTATAGCGACCCTTGACGCCGGAAATCGGTGGGAAGGCGCCGCTCGGCGCATTGCTCTCTTGCAGGATCAGGACGCCGGTATTGAGGCGCCCCGGCACGTCCCACGACAGCATCGGGCCGGCCACCAGCATGCGCTTCCTGGAGTTGTAGCCGACGTCGTTCTTGGTGTTGACGTCGAAGCCGAGCTGCAGGCCGAGCGCCTTGAAGGGACCGAACTTCATGTCCTTGCCGCTCAAGGCGCCGAGGTCGATCGTGTTGCGGTAGACCAGGTAGGCTTCCTGCGCGCCCGACGTTTGCGTCAGCGAAGCCGGGTCCTTCTTGTCCGACATGAGGAAATCGAGATTGAAGAAATTGGTGCCGAAGCTGTAGCCGCTCACGTGTGTCAGGGCGATGATGTGCTTGCTGACGTCCTGGTTGTTGAACGGCTCGGCGAACTTGGTGCCGTAGCGGTAGCTGATCGACGTGTCGCTGAAGGTGGCGGCGTGGGCGCCTGCTGCGAACGTTCCCATCGCCAGTGACAACGCAACCAATTTTTTGCAATTCATTTTCAATCCCCTTTTATGGTCAAGCCAAACAATCACACAGTGTAATTATCTTTAATCTGCATCAATAACACATCATCAGAGCCGCATTCGTATTTGCAACATCTAATTTTTTACAGCAAGACCCGTGCCATTATGAAATGGTCTTCTTTTTATTGGAAAGGGTCGACTGTCGCCCTGCGCGCCCATGTCGATGCACGGCCGCACTGCATTTGGGAACAGACCGACCAAAGGTTTCAATCGGGTGCGTGCATGTGGTGAGCCGGCAGGCGCGATTGCGCGCAGCGACCGGCGATGTAGGTAGCGGCGATGCAGCGATCGTCGCCCAGCATGGCCAGTGCAAACAGCAATTCTTCGATGTTGTCGGCCTGAGCCGTGCGGCGTGCCAGCAGGGGCGTGGCCTGCAAGTCGATGAAAATGAAATCGGCTTCAGCGCCAGCGGCGAAACTGCCGATCGTGCCCTCGAGCCGCATCGCGCGTGCGCTGCCCAGCGTGGCCAGGTAGAACAGGCGCTGCGCCGAAAGGTGGGTGCCGCCCAAGCGCGCGACCTTGTACGCTTCGTTCATGGTCTGCAGCATCGAGAAGGCGGTGCCGCCACCGACGTCGGTGGACAACGACAACAGCAGGCGCGCCCGGTCGGCAGCGGCGAAATTGAACAGGCCGCTACCCAGGAACAGATTCGACGTCGGGCACAGCGCAACCGCCGCGCCGCTGTCGTGCATGCGGGTGCGATCGGCATCGTCGAGCCAGATGCAGTGACCGTAAAGGGCGCGCTCGCGCAGCAGGCCGAACCGGTCGTAGACATCGAGGTAGCTGCGGGCAGTGGGAAACAGCGAAGCGACCCACGCGATCTCGTCCTTGTTCTCGGCCAGGTGAGACTGGATGAAGGTATCGGGATGGCGCGCCGCCAGTTCGCCGGCCAGTTGCAACTGCAGATCGGTCGAGGTCGGTGCGAAGCGCGGCGTGATCGCATACAGTTGACGCCCGCGCTTGTGCCAGCGGCCGATCAATTCCTCGCTTTCGCGCACGCCACCTTCGGCGGTGTCGCGCAGGTTGTCCGGACAATGGCGGTCCATCAGGATCTTGCCGGCCACCATGCGCATGTTGCGCGCCGCGCTCTCCTGGAAAAACGCGTCCACCGAAGCGGCGTGCACGGTGCAATAGACCATCGCGGTGGTCGTGCCGCAGCCGACCAGTTCATCAAGAAAAAAACGCGCCACGCTGGCGGCGTGCTCGCGATCGGCAAATTTCGCTTCGGCGGGGAAGGTGTATTTTTCCAGCCATGGCAACAGCCCCGGCGCGGGCGAGCCGATGACGTCGGTCTGCGGATAATGAACATGGCTGTCGATGAAACCGGGCAGCAGCAACTGCCCCCGGCAATCGTGGACGACTGTGTCGGGCGTCAGCGACCTCTGCAGGCTCGCCCAGTCGCCTGCCGCAACCACGTGGCCACCGGTGACGACCAGCAGGCCGTCGGGATGCCAGTGACATGCCCGTGCATCGATGGCCGGGTCACCCGTGAAATGCAGCACGCTGGCGCGATAGGCCTGCTGCCCCGGCTGCGGCGCTGCGCCGGGCATGGTGAGGTCGGGTGGCGCGCTCATCGGCGGGCGCGTTGGAGCGATTCGGATGCGTTGGCAGTCGCATTCACGCGATCCGAGTTGGCCTGGCTGTCGGCTGCCTGCCGCTCCCAGACCTGCAACAACTGCGCCGCGACGGCGATGGCGATCATGGCCGGCGCCTTGCCCTCGATGCCGTCGATACCGATCGGGCAGGTCATCGCGGCGATGCGTTGCTCGTCGATGCCGCGTGCGCGCAAGCGCCGCTCGAACTGCACGCGCTTGGTGCGCGAGCCGATCAGGCCGAACCAGCCGCTGTCGGCTCGCAGCAGGATACGTTCGGCGATACGCTGATCCAGCGGATGGCTGTGCGTCATCACCAGAAAGCTGGCGCCGGCCGGGGCGGTATCGACCAGCGATTCCGGCGCATCGCAGACTTCGACCGTGACGTTGGCCGGCACCACGGCGGGGAACATCTCGGCGCGTTCATCGACCCAGGTGACATGGCACGGCAGCGTGGCCAGCACCTGTATCAACGCCGCGCCGACGTGACCGGCACCGAACAGGAGCAGGCGCGTGCGATACGGCAGGCAGGGGTCGATCAGCCAGCGCTTGCCGTCGGCGTCGCGCAATAGATGGCAGGGGCGACGGTGATCGAAGGCGGGTGCGGCAGTCTCGCATCGTGACCCGTCCGACAAGGCGTGGCCGTCGGCGTCGACCAGCAGCGGTGTCGTCGGCGCATCCAGCGGCACCAGCCGCCAGCTGTCGACGCCCCGATGCCAGCGTTGCGCCAGCAACGCGCGATCGGCCGCGCCGCCCGCGTCGATGCGTTCGAATGCCAGATGCACCACACCGCCACAACATTGGCCCAGGGTCGGGCCGAGCGGCAGTCGCTCCAGCCGGCGCCGGGCCGACAGCGTTATCGAATCTGCCAAATCCATCGAGCCGGCCGGCAGCGACAGCATCGCGCGCGCCATCTCCATCGCACACAGTTCCAGGTGACCGCCGCCGATGGTGCCGGTTGCGCGGCTGAGCATGACCAGCATGGCGGCGCCGGTCTCGCGCGGCGCCGATCCCTCGACGCTGGCCACCGTGACCAGGATCGCTGCGTCGTCGCCGTCGATTGCGGCATCGAGCCATTGCATGGCGCTCATGTCGGCGGACTGCCGGATTGCGCAGCGGCCCGCACGGCGTCGACCGCGTCGAGAATCGCTTCGGCGGTCGCCGGCGCACGCAGCGGCGGGTGGATCCGATGGCCGCCGACGCTGGAAATCGCATCGCGGATCGCAAAAAATACCGAGAACGGCAACAACAACGGTGGCTCGCCGACGGCCTTGGAGCGATGGATGCTGTCGGTGCGATTGCTGTTCTTGAACAGCTTGACGCGGAAGTCGTCCGGGCAATCCGAGACGGTCGGAATCTTGTAGGTCGATGGTGCATGCGTGGTCAGCTTGCCGGTATCGTTCCACACCAGTTGCTCGGTCGTCAACCATCCCATGCCCTGGATGAAGCCGCCCTCCACTTGCCCGATGTCGATGGCCGGATTGAGCGAATTGCCGGCATCCTGCAACAGATCCGCGCGCAGCAGCTTCCATTCGCCGGTCAGGGTGTCGACCACCACCTCGGACACGGCCGCGCCATAGGCGTAATAGGAAAACGGATGCCCGGTCATGCTGGTTGCATCCCAGCTCAGGCCGGGTGTCGCATAAAAACCGTCCGACCAGAGCTGAACCCGCGCCAGATAGGCTTGCGCGACCAATGCCTGGAACGGCATCGACTGCGCACCGAGATGCACCTGGCCGTCGGCGAACCGAACCGCCGCTGCATCGCCGACCTTGACCTCGCCCTCGACCACATTCGCGCTGAAGCGCTGCACCGCGAATTCGGCCAGCCGCATCCGGATCTGGCGCGCCGCATCCTGCGCCGCCTTGCCGTTCAGGTCAGCGCCGGTCGAGGCCGCCGTGGCCGAGGTATTGGCGACCTTGCTGGTGTCGGCGGCGCCGGCGCGCACCGATGCCAGCGGCACACCGAGTTCATGCGCCACGACCTGCATCACCTTGGTGTTCAAGCCCTGTCCCATCTCGGTGCCGCCATGGCTGACCAGCACCGAGCCGTCGACATACACATGCACCAGCGCGCCGGCCTGGTTCAAATGATTGACGTTGAAGGCGATGCCGAATTTTACGGGCGTGAAGGCCAGCCCCCTTTTCAGGATCGGGCTGCGGGCGTTGAAGGCGGCGATGGCCAGGCGGCGCTGGCGATAATCGCTGTCGGCCACCAGTTGCGCGCTCAGTTCGTGCAGCACGTTGTCGTCGACCTGCTGCCCGTACGGCGTCGTGTTGCGGCCATCCGCATCGTTGCGGCCGTAGAAATTCAGCAGCCGGATATCGAGCGCATCACGTTGCAGGGTGCGGGCGATGTCGTCGATCACGGCTTCGCCGACGATGGCGCCCTGCGGCCCGCCGAATCCGCGAAACGCCGTGTTCGACTGGGTGTTGGTCTTGCCGCAGAATGCTGCGATCTCTACATCCGACAAAAAATACGCATTGTCGACATGGCACACGGCGCGCGTTGCGACCGGGCCCGACAGGTCGGCCGAATAACCGGCGCGCAGTAGCATCTCCACCTGCAACGCCAGGATGCGGCCGTCGTCATTGAAACCCACCGTGTAGTCATAGTCGAAGCAATGCCGCTTGCCGGTCACCAGCATGTCGTCGTCACGGTCGGCGCGCAGCTTGACCGGCCTGTGCAACCTTGCAGCGGCGACGGCGGCGGCAGTCGCCCAGACCGCCGATTGCGATTCCTTGCCGCCGAATCCACCACCCATGCGCCGGCATTGCACGATGACGTGATGCGATTGCAGGCCGAGTGCTTGCGCGACCAGGTGCTGCATTTCCGAAGGATGCTGGGTCGAGCAGAGGACCAGCATGCCGCGGTCTTCCTGCGGCAGGGCGTAGGCAACCTGCCCTTCCAGGTAAAACTGTTCCTGGCCGCCGACCTGCAGCGTGCCGTGCAGGGTGCGCGGCGCGTTCGCCAGCGCACCGGCTGCGTCGCCGCGCGCCAGGCGCATCGGCGGCACCACGTAGCTCTGCGCGGCATGCGCGGCCCGGGCGGTGAGGACCGGCGGCAGCACGTCGTACGCCACATTGGCCAGCCGGGCGGCGCGGCGTGCCTGATCGTGACTCTGCGCGACCACCAGGAACAGCGGCTGGCCGAGATACTGCACCAGGCCGTCGGCCAGGATCGGATCGTCGTGCAGGATCGGCCCGCAATCGTTGACCCCAGGGATGTCGGCAGCCAGCAGGACAGCCACCACGCCGGGTGCTGCGCGCATCGGCGCCAGGTCGATCGACAGGATGCGCGCATGCGCTACCTGCGACAGGCCGAATGCCGCGTGCAGCGTGCCGTGCAGTTCCGGCACGTCGTCGGTGTAGGTCGCTTGCCCGAGGACGTGCAGGATGGCCGATTCATGCGGATGGGATTTGCCGACTTCCGACCAGACGCCGGGTTCGGCGGCGGGCGGCTGCAGAGGCGCCATCGGATCGCGGCTGTTCACGGTGCCGGCTCCGGCAGGACGACGGCGAACGCATCGAGCCCGACCGAGAGCAGCGGCGCGTCGGGCCGGGTCTCGAGCCAGAATCGTCGCACCAGGTTCTGCGCCACCTTCATGCGATAGGCGGCCGATGCCCGCATGTCCGACAGCGGCGTGAAATCCTGCGCCAGTGCTGCCATCGCCGCGTTCATGGCCGCCTCATTCCACGGTTGCCCGGTCAGCACCGCTTCTGCCGCCGTGGCGCGCTTCGGCGTGGCTGCCATGCCACCGAAAGCGATCCGCGCACCGACGATGCGGGCATCGGTGCCGGTCGGCTCGCCGTCTAAGGTAATGGCAAACGCCGCGCAGACAGCCGAAATATCCTGGTCGAAGCGCTTGGCGATCTTGTAGGTCCGGAACCGCTGATGCTCGCGCCGGGTCGGTATCCGCACCGCTTCGACGAATTCTTCGGGCTTCAAATCCTTTTGTTGGTAACCGAGATAAAAATCTTCCAGCGCCAGCCTGCGCTGGCCGCCGCTGCCATTCAGTATCACCTCCGCGCCAAGGGCGATCAGCCACGGCATCGAATCACCGATCGGCGAGCCGTTGGCGACATTGCCGCCGAGGGTGCCGGCATTGCGGATCGGTAGCGATGCAAAGCGCTGGCGCATGATCGACAGTTCCAGCGGATATTCGCCGCAGACCGCGTTGTAGGCGGCTTCGAGCGAGACCCCGGCGCCGATCGTGATGGCGTCTTCGGTTTCCAAGATTTCCTGCAACTGGCGGATGCGGCCGATATAGATGATGTCGCCCAACTCCCGGAACTGCTTGGTCACCCACAGTCCGACATCGGTCGAGCCCGCCAGCAGGCAGGCCGCCGGTTGGGCGGCGCGCAAGGCAATCAATTCATCGAGCGTACGGGGTGCGTAAAACTGTTGGCCGGCAGCGGCGTAGTGCAGCATCGGCACCGCGGGCGTGTGCGCCTGGTCGTCCGCGCGTTCCAATCCGAGCAATGCCGCCAGGATGGCTTCCTGGTCGCTCGCCACCGGCGCCAGCTCGCACATGCGGCGCGCCGCTTCGATGATCGGCCGGTAGCCGGTGCAACGGCACAGGTTGCCGGACAAGGCGTCGTCGATCTGCACGCGGGTGGGCGGCTTGCGGCTGCCATCGGAACGCACCGGCAGCGACTGGTAGAGCGACCACAGCGACATGACGAAGCCTGGCGTGCAGAAACCGCATTGCGATCCATGACACTCCACCATCGCCTGCTGCACGGGATGCAGGCTGCCGTCAGGCTGCTGCAGATCCTCGACCGTCAACAGTGCGCGGCCATCGAGGGTGGGCAGGAACCGGATGCAGGAATTGACCGTCTTGAAGGCCAGCTTACCGCCCTGAAGCTCGCCCACGACCACGGTGCAGGCGCCGCAATCGCCCTCGGCGCAGCCTTCCTTGGTGCCGGTGCAATGCAGGTCTTCGCGCAGATGCTGCAGCACGGTGCGCGTCGGCGCCATGCCTTCCACGCTGTGGATCGCGCCGCGGTAGTGGAACTGGATCGGTTGAGCCATTGGAAGCCGGGGTGGGCAGATGCGGTGGGCAGGAAATCAAGAGTGTAATTTACCATCCGAATCCGTGGGGTTTATATGCTGGCATGGATGGCAGGTATGTCCGATTCGATATCGCGTCGCGGTCCACGACATGCGAATTAAATCGCCCGCTACCGATAGTGGTGTTAAATTCAGGCCTCCGATGAGCGGATCCATCATCCATCCAGCACGGTGGCGATCGACGCGCCGGCTTACGCATTCCAGTTCAACGCCATGGCAAAACTCAGTACCCACGTGCTCGACATCACGGCCGGCAAGCCAGGCGTCGGTGTCGGCGTCGAACTGTATCGCATCGAAGGCGGCATTCGCACCCTGCTGGTCTCGACCATCACCAATGGCGACGGCCGCTGCGACGGGCCCTTGCTCGAAGGCGCAGACCTGCAGGCCGGTAGTTATGCTCTGGTATTCGCGGCCGGCGATTATTTCGCGGCACAGGGCGTGGACCTGCCCGAGCCGCGCTTCATCGACCGCGTCACGATCGCTTTCGGTATCGCCGATCCGCAGCAGAACTATCATGTACCGCTGGTGGTGTCGCCCTGGGCTTACTCGACCTATCGCGGCAGTTGATGGCATTCCACGGCATTCGATGGCATTCGATGGCATTCGACGACTTCATATGCGGGTCGGTATAGTTCACATACGACATCATTGATATGTAAAAAGTCGGGAATCCTGTAACGTCCGATTGCCCACGAAAGCCCGCCGCCATGCAAATGCGCCTCACGCTCCGCCAGATCACGAAACGCTATCCTGCGGTGGTCGCCAACGACGGCGTCGATCTGCTGGTGCAGCCGGGCGAGATCCATGCGGTCCTGGGCGAGAACGGCGCCGGCAAGTCGACCCTCATGAAAATCATCTACGGCGCTGTGAAGCCTGACGCCGGCGAAGTCCTGTGGAATGGCGCACCGGTCCAGATCGCCAGCCCGGCCGCCGCGCGCCAGCTCGGCATCTCCATGGTGTTCCAGCATTTTTCCCTGTTCGATACCTTGACTGTCGCGGAAAACATCGCCCTTGGCCTGCCGTCCGACACCCGCCTCGACGAACTGGCGCAGCGCATCACCACCACCGCTGCACAGTACGGCCTGGAACTGGAACCGCAGCGGCACGTGCATACGCTGTCGGTGGGCGAGCGGCAACGAGTGGAAATCGTGCGCGCGCTGCTGACCAAGCCGCAACTGCTGATCCTGGACGAACCGACTTCGGTGCTGACGCCGCAAGCGGTCGAGAAATTGTTCGATACCCTGCGTCGCTTGGCCAGCGAAGGCTGCAGCATCCTGTATATCAGTCACAAGCTCGATGAAATCCGCGCGCTGTGCCAGACGTGCACCGTCATGCGCGCCGGCCGGGTCACCGGCGTGTGCGATCCGCGCCAGGAGTCGGCCGCCAGCCTGTCGCGCATGATGATCGGCGGCGACCTGCCGGTTGTCACAGCCGCCAGCCGCCGCCCCGGTGCCCTGGTGCTGGAAGCGCTCCACCTGTCGCTGGAAAAGAGCCATCCCTTCGCGACCGAATTGCATGACGTGAGCTTCCGGCTGCATGCCGGCGAAATTCTCGGCGTGGCGGGTATCTCCGGCAATGGTCAGCAAGAGCTGCTGGCAGCGTTGTCCGGCGAAGACACGCGCGTGGCGCCGGATGCGGTGCTGCTGGATGGCAAAGCCATCGGCCGCCTGGATGCCGCGCAGCGCCGCCGACTGGGTCTGGCCTTCGTGCCGGAAGAACGGCTGGGCCGGGGCGCCGTGCCCGAGATGTCGCTGGCGTCAATGTCCTGCTGTCACACCAGACGGATGCGACGATCGGTTTGGGCATGATCCGCCGCGGCGCCGTCAACGCCATGGCAGCATCGATCATCGATCGCTTCAAGGTCAAGGCCAGCGGCCCCGCAGCGCTGGCGCGCAGTCTGTCGGGCGGCAATCTGCAGAAATTCATTGTCGGCCGCGAAATCCTCAGCCAGCCGCGCGTGCTGCTGGTGGCGCAACCGACCTGGGGCGTGGATGTGGGCGCCGCCGCGCAGATCCGCGCCGAACTGATTGCGATGCGCGACGCCGGCTGCGCGGTGCTGGTGATCTCGGAAGAGCTCGACGAACTCTTCGAAATCAC
The DNA here is from genome assembly GCA_043753685.1 of Herminiimonas sp. GTDB lineage: Bacteria > Pseudomonadota > Gammaproteobacteria > Burkholderiales > Burkholderiaceae_D > JANXSS01. Next base: position 1,720 of record JAYUWF010000102.1, on the reverse strand, counting down.
CGACCGGCTGGTGGTCATCGCAAAGGGCCGCATGCGCACAGCCGTGGCGACCGCCGACGCGACCGTCGAGCAGATCGGCCTGTGGATGAGCGGCCTGGACGAGCCGGCGACGGGCGATCCTGCGGCTGCCAATCGGTCCATCGACGATCGACATGTCGAGGACCAGCATCATGCCTAGCCTGCAGCCGCGCGCGACGCCCTCGCGGCTGATGTCGTACCTCTCGCCACTGCTGGCGGTGCTGCTGACGACGATCTGCGGCGCGATCCTGTTCGCGCTGCTGGGCAAGAATCCAATTGCCGGGCTGGCGGTATTTTTCTGGGAGCCGATCAGGAATCTGCGCGGCTGGACCGAGATCGGCGTCAAATGCACGCCGCTGATCCTGTGCGCCCTCGGCTATGCGATGTGCTACCGCTCGGCGGTCATGTCGATCGGCGCCGAAGGCATGCTGCTGGCCGGCGCCATGGCCGCTGGCGCGACCGCCCTCTCGCTCGACCATGGCAGTGGCGGCGGCGCCGGTGCGCTGGCGCTCATCATCGCGGCAGGCATCGGCGGCGGCATGGCATGGGCCGCCATCACGGCGCTGTTGCGCGACCGTTTCAATACCAGTGAAATCCTGGTGTCGCTGATGCTGGTGTATGTGGCCGAGCTGCTACTCAGTTACCTGGTGACCGGTCCGCTGCGCGACCCGATGGGCTTCAATTTCCCGCAATCCCGATTGTTTTCCAGCGGGTTCCTGTTGCCCACGCTGATTCCGACCACGCGGCTCAATCTGGGCTTCGTCTTCGCGCTCATGGCGACGCTGGCGGCCTGGATCTTCATGTCGAAGAGCTTTACCGGTTTCCGCCTGCAGGTCGGCGGCATGGCGCCGCTGGCGGCTCGCTACGCCGGATTCTCGCAGCGGCGCGCCCTGTGGACGACGCTCCTCGTCAGTGGCGGTGCCGCTGGCCTGGCGGGTGCGATCGAAACCGTCGGCGTGGTCGGTCAACTGACGCCGTCGATGTCACCCGGCTATGGTTTTGCAGCGATCATCGTCGCGTACGTGGGACGGCTGCAGTCGGTGGGCATCCTGTTTTCCAGTTTCATCATGGCGCTGTTTTACATCGGCGGCGAACTGGCGCAATCGCGGCTCGGCCTGCCGAATGCAATCACCGGCGTGTTCCAGGGAATGCTGTTGTTCTTCTTGCTCGGCGCCGACGTGCTGGTGGCCAACCGGATTCGCTGGAGGACCTGAATGGATCAGCACATCACCTTCTTTGCCATTCTCGGACCGGCCCTGGCCGCGACCATCAATGCCGGCACGCCGCTGATGCTGGCTGCCTTTGGCTTGCTCCTGAATGAAAAAGCCGGTGTCCTCAACCTGGGCGCCGAAGGCATGATGCTGCTGGCAGCGATTGCCGGCTTTGCCGTCACGGTCGGCACCGGCAGCGCCACGCTGGGTTTCGTCAGCGGCGCGGCGGCCGGCATGCTTGCGGCCGCATTTTTTGGCTGGATGGTGCTGTGGCTGGGTACCAATCAATATGCAACCGGGCTGGCGCTGTCGATCTTCGGTGGCGGTCTGTCGGCCTTCGCCGGCATTCCGTATACGGGCGTGAGCCTGCCGGGATACAAGATGTCGACTCCGTTTTTATCAGACCTGCCATTCGTTGGTGCAGTTTTGTTCCGTCATCATCCGTTGGTGTACATCGCGCTCCTGATTTGTGCGACGCTGGCCTGGTTCCT
>JAYUWF010000101.1:0-6408 GCA_043753685.1 Herminiimonas sp. | reverse complement strand
ATCGCACGACAGTGAGGGCCAGCCAGCATCGACATACTGCTTGTAGGCTTCCTTGAAGCCCTTCGGCGGCGTGACTTCATGGGTTTCGATGTTCAGGTGGCAGCCTTCGCGATCGCCCGAATGATTCAACGGGAACAGTACCTGGGACGTGAACTTGCCGCCCTCTTCCAGCACCTGGTTGATGATGTCGGCATCGATCTCGGCATGCTTCGGCATCTGCTTCAATTCCTGTTCGACCTGCAGCAGTTCGTGCAGAACGAACTGCATGTCTCGCAACGGTGCAATGTACTGGCCCATGGTTTTCTCCTTGGCGGCGAATCGTTATGAATTTTTATGAATCGTTATCGTGGTCTGAATGTCGTGCGTCGTCATTTTTCTGAATCGGTTGCATCTTGCTGCGCCTGCGGTGCATCGTTGGGCGGTGACGCCACCCTGGCTGCCCGCGCCAGCAATGCCACCCCGGACGCCGGGTTCTGGTAACTCTCCAGCAGCCGTTCGAAGCCGGCATAGGCCCGCTCGACACTGCCGGGACGCTTGATGAAGCGGGCGTCGTGATGCAGCGCCAGGATCAGGCCATACATTTCGTAGACCATCTGCTGCGGATCGGTACCGGGGCGCAGGTGGTCCATTTCACTGGCCTGCTGCACGCACCGGAACAGCGCGTCCTGCCAGGCCAGCACCATGCCGACCAGTTCTTCGCGGATCGCGCCGGGCCGGTCGTCGTATTCCGCCGCTCCGCTGATGTAGATGCAGCCGGAGGCGATCTCGACCGTGACCCGCTTGATCCAGCGCGAGAACATGCCCTGCAGCCGTGGCAAGCCGCGCGCTTCCTTCATGCTCGGATAAAAGACTTCCTGTTCGAACTGCTGGTGGTACAGCTTCAGCACTTCGATCTGCAAGTCCTCACGCGAACCGAAGTGGGCAAACACGCCCGATTTGCTCATGTTCATGCGGTCGGCCAGCAAGCCGATGGTCAAGCCTTCGAGACCGTCACGGCTGGCCAGGTCGAGCGCCACATCCAGAATCGCCGCGCGGGTGAGTTCGCCCTTGCGCATGAATTTCTGGGTTGTTTCTGCTGGATTGAAAGCCACGGTAATTCCTATGTCCTGGGTAAAAACAGTTCGATTCCCGGCACGGCTTCAAGGCCTGGATAAGGCCTGGACTAGGCCTGGACAAGACTTGAATACGACTTGAATACGACTTGACTACTGCCTGTGCAACAGTGCCGGGGCGGTTAATCGAACGTTCGTACTATTATGCACCCAGTTTTAAAAGTCAAATGCGAACTTAGAGCGTTCTGTCTATTTGGCGGACCGGTTGGAGTCGGCTGGCGAGACGTCCTCAAAAGCGCTCTCAGCCGCTGGTCTTGTCGATCTGGCGGCGGTCGCGCTTGGTCGGCCGGCCCTTGATGGTGGTGCCGGGTTCGCGAAAGAACCGACGGTCGTCGGCGGCCAGACTGCGGCGCGCGATGCTGGCCTCGGTCTCAGCGTACAGTTCCTGGGCCTGGGCGGCGCTGCCGCGCTTGTCGGACAGACCCTGCACCGCGATTTCCCACTCGGTGGAACCATTGTCGATCTGCAGCAGCTCTCCCGTGCGCACGCCGCGCGCCGGCTTGACCCGCTCGCCAGCAACCCTGACCCGGCCGGAATCGACCGCGTCGGCCGCCTGGGTGCGGGTCTTGAAGAAGCGGGCGGCCCACAGCCATTTGTCGATGCGTACGTCGGTGGTGGTCATGAGCTCGGATTCCAGGTCGGTTTGATGCGATTGCACGGCTGAACGATCGGGGTGCCGGAGGTGCTTCAAGCGCCGTTGCCAGCGTCGTTGCAAGCGTCGTAGCCAGCATCGTGAGCGCCGCACGGTCGCAACGCAGGGACGGTGCATTGCCCTTTCGTTGCGGTGTACAAATCAGCGCGAATGCAATATATATAGCTGATTCTCCCTACCACGCAACGGATTTCCCAAATTGTCTACTCTCGACCCGCAGCAATTGAAAATCTGGCTGGCCGCCGTCGCGCGCAAGGATGCGCAAGCCTTCCGTTGTTTATATGACGCAACATCGTCGAAACTGTTTGGCTTTGCGCTGCGTATATTGATCAAGCGGGAACTCGCCGAAGAAGTCTTGCAGGAGAGTTTTGTCAATGTATGGAACAACGCCGGCAGCTATCAAGCCAGCCTGGCCGCGCCGATGACCTGGATGACCACCATCGTGCGCAACAAGGCGTTTGACCTGCTGCGCCGGCTCGACCATGCGGTCGAGATCGATGCTGATTCTTTTGACAAGGATGTGATGGATGCAATGGAAAGCGCGGACCCGACGCCGATCGAATCGCTGCAATTGAGCGCGGATTCGAAGGCCTTGGCGCGCTGCATGACGCGGCTGGAGGCACTGCACCGGCAGGCCATCGCGCTGGCGTTCTACCATGATCTGTCGCACAGCGAAGTCGCCGAACAATTGACGCTGCCGATCGGCACCGTCAAGACCTGGATTCGGCGTGGCCTGGAACGGTTGCGCCTGTGCCTGCAAAAGATGGAGGGCGCGTGAATATCGCTGGCAACGAGCGCCTGCTCGACAAGCTGGCCGCTGAATACGTGCTCGGCACCTTGAAGGGTGGCGCGCGTCGCCGCTACGAGCGCTGGTTGCGAAGCGACCCCAGCGTTCGCCGCGCCACCGCCGAATGGCAGGACCGGCTGCATCCGATGGCGGAATTTTCCACCGCGGTCGAACCGCCGGCGCAGGTCTGGCGCGCGATCACCGCCAGCCTCGGCCTGCAGGCCAAGGCTACAGCAGCCAGCCCCGCAGCCAATACGATCGGCGAACGCCGGGCGTTCTGGCGCGGCCTGCGCGACGATCTGAGCTTCTGGCGCGGACTTGGCATGGCGTCGACCGCCATGGCCGCGATCCTGATCGGCGTGCTGGCCACGCGCGCACCGCAACCGGCGGCGCCGGTCAGTTCCTTCGTCGCCATGCTGGCCGACGACAATGCGCAACCGGTGGCCGTGGTCACGGGTGATGAAAAAAATCACCGCCTGACGGTCAAGCTGGTGCTGCCGCAAAACGTCGCCGCCGACAAATCACTGGAACTGTGGGCCGTGCCGAAATCCGGCGCGCCGCGCTCGCTCGGCCTGCTGGCAGCCAACGGCAGCATCAGCCTGCCGCTGCCGACCGATGCCACGCCGCAAACGATTGGATTGCTGGCGGTGAGCCTGGAGCCGAAAGGCGGATCACCGAATCCGAACAGCCCGACCGGACCGATCATCTTCAAGGGTGCCTGGCTGGCGATCTGAGCGGCAATCTGAACGATAATCCGATCGGCAATCCGCAAATTGACGGCGCGCCGCGTGCATGCCGTCACGATGACAGCTGCGGCGTGAGCCTCACTGCTGTCCGATGGTCGGCGTATTCCGTTGCGTCTATTCGGCGTATTTCCCGAGCGTGATAATCCGCAGCACACCCTGATACAGGAAATACGCTGCGCCGTACCAATAGCGTTCGTACCAGTGAACGTGCGCGAAGTGATCCGGGTCGACCACCACGCCGTCGGCCACGCCACGTTCGATCGCCTGACGCAGCTGATGCGAAAATTCCGTGTCGCGCACCACGATGTTGGCTTCCTGGTTGACGAACAGGGAAAGCCCGTCGCAATTGCTGGAGCCGACCGTGGCCCAGCCATCGTCGACGACCGCGACTTTTGCATGCAGCTGGGTCTTGCGATATTCCACCACTTTCACGCCAGCCTTGAGCAGTTTCGGATAGAACGAATGGGCGACCGCATCCTGGATGCGGAACTGGCCGACACCGATCAGCAGCGTCACGTCGACGCCGCGCCGGGCCGCCCGCGCCAGGGCATCGCGCAGCTTGCGCCCGGGTGCGAAATACGGATTGGCCAGCATCGCACTTTTCTGCGCGCCAGCCAGCGCCAGCAAATACGCGCGCTGGATGGTGCGCCGGTTGCGCAGGTTGTCGCGCACGACCAGGCCGGCCACCACCGGTGCGTCGCTGTGCGGCGCAAGCCACGTGCGCGCGCTCTTGAAGCGCTGCCAGCGGGCGCGCAATTCGATATTGCCGACGCGCGCCCATTGCAGTTCGAGTTCGCGCTGCAGGATCGCCACCAGCGGTCCCTCGACCTGCACCGCGAAATCCCAGCGCGGCGCGGGCAAGGGCCGGGAGGCGTAATCATCCGAAAATTTGTCATCGTTGATGTTGATGCCGCCGATGAAGGCCAGCTGCCGGTCCACCACGCAGATCTTGCGATGTGTACGCGCCACCCCCCGCCGGAACCAAGGATTGAAGGCGCGAAAACCAACGCCGCTTGCGGCAAATTGCTGCTTGAGCTGCTTGGAGACCTTCATGCCGCTGCCCAGCCAGTCGGCGACCACCTGCACCGTCACGCCACGCGCGGCAGCGCACTGCAGCGCATCGCGCAGCGTCACACCGGTCGCATCGAGTGAAAAGATATAGGTTTCGAGGTGGACTTCGCGCTGCGCACCGTCGATGGCAGCGATCAATGCCGGGAAAAATGCGGTGCCGCATTCCAGCAAGTCGAGCTTGTTATGAGAAGTAAAATTTACCTTGTGCATTGAACCGCGACTTGTCGACCTGTTCTACCGTTTCAGCTGCAGCGTCGCGACGATCGGCGAATGGTCCGACAAGCGTGCCCAAAGAGCGCCGTGCAGCACTTGAGCCGACTCCACGCTGAAACCGCGAACGTAGATGCGGTCCAGGCGTAACATCGGCAGGGCTGCCGGAAAGGTGCGTGCCGGCAGGATCACGCTGCTGCGTCCGCTGATCTTGCGCAGCATCGAGCCGACCGACAGACGCGGCGCCCGCTCGTCGAAAACTTCACAGACGTCGAGCGCGCTGCGCAATGTCGGACTCAAGTGATTGCCCCAATCATTGAAATCGCCAGCGATGATCACCGGCGCATCCGGCGGTGCGGTGCGGCTGACGGCTTCGATGAGGGCATCCGTCTGGCGCCGGCGGCTACCGGCGAACAGACCCAGATGCACCACATAACAATGCACGTCGGTATCGGGCGTTTTCAGCACGCAATGCAGGATGCCGCGCTTTTCATAAGCGTGATCCGATATGTCTTGATTGCCGGTCGAACCGATCGGGAAATTACTCAACAACGCGTTTCCATGATGGCCATGATCGTAGACGGCGTTCATCCCGTAGGCAGCAGTATGCGACTCGCCGGCCAGAAAATCATGTTGCGACTCCTGCGGCCAGTTGGTGGCATGACGGGTCGCCAGCATGTCGTGCCGGCCCTGTACTTCCTGCAGAAAATAGACATCGGCTTCCATCGACGTCAGCGCCTGCTTCAACGCGTGAATGCGCGGCCGGCTGCCGATCGACGAGACGCCCTTGTGGATGTTGTAGGTGGCGATGCGCAGCTTCATGTCTGAAATCCCATGCGAAAAAATTGATGTCCTGCGACCTTGCTTACAGCCGGTGGGGCAATTGCAGGATCGCCTCGGCATTCGAAGCGGAAAAGCAGCGGTCGGCAGCTTGCTGATACGGCAGCCACGCGAATTGCAGATGTTCGCGCGGCGCCAGCGTAACGGCGATGTCGCGCGGAACCTCGAGGCTGAACACATGTTCGGTGTTGCGGGTCACGCCGGGCGCATACCGCGCACGCCAGACCGGATAAATTTCGTAGACATTGGCAATGCCCCAATCGCGCAGGCAATCGATCCGGACCATCGTGCACGGGCCCGAACCGACCACGATGCCGGTTTCTTCCGCGACTTCGCGGATTGCCGTCTCCACCAGCGACTCTTCCAGGGTGTCTTTCGACCCTGTGACGGATTGCCAGAAACCCGGACGATCGGCGCGCTCCATCAGCAGCACCTGCAAATCTGCGGTGTGGATGACGACCAGTACCGATTCGGGAATTTTGTAGGACGCTGGCGGCACGATGGCCGGCTCGATTGGAGGCATAGTGTCGATTCCAGAGAAAAAGGCGCAGTTGCCTGCGCCTTGATTATGCCTTGATTACAGGTAACCCGATGCTTGCTCGGCCGCTTAGCCGGGTTTGTGTTGCAGAGGGCTGAACTCCGTTGCAACAGACACATCGCGTCGGCCCGACCTACTGCATGCAGGCAGCGGACACGGCATTAAAGCTAGTCCGGACGGCTCAGCTCTTGACGACCGGCTCCACGGTGCGCAAGCGAATATGCAGTTCCTTCAACTGCTTTTCGTCCACCACCGATGGCGCCTGGGTCAACAGGCATTGCGCGCGCTGGGTTTTCGGGAAAGCGATCACATCACGAATAGACTCTGCGCCAGTCATCAAAGTAACGATGCGATCTAAACCAAATGCCAAACCACCGTGCGGCGGTGCACCATATTGCAGAGCGTCTAACAAGAAACCAAATTTGATTTGCGCTTCTTCAGGTGTGATTTTG
>JAYUWF010000100.1:0-6419 GCA_043753685.1 Herminiimonas sp. | reverse complement strand
GGTTGTTTTGTTTTTAATTAATCTTGGAACAAAATTTCCGCGGACCTGACAGTCGCCACAAGCGGCTTTGCTTACTATTGATTATGGGAAACCAAATGAACCATCATTCGTTGCAGTCCCGATTCACGCCGTTTTGCAAAAAAATCGCCACAGCCGTTCCCATGGTTCTGCTGGCCGGTCTCGCCACGATGACTTCGGCGCACGCTGCGCCGGGTAGCCATTTCAAGGCCCTCGGTCCCGACAAGGGGCAGGCCCGCGAAGACGCCCTGTTCTATCCCAACGATTTCGAGGCGGAAGCCGCAGCGCATCCGGATGCCAACCGCCTGGTCTATTTTTCCTTGTGCCGCCGTGCGCCCTTCAACAGCACCACGCTCTATCCGGCGCTGACCGCGAAGAACACCGATGCCGTCGTCGGCGACACCAGCTACACCCTGGCCGACGGAACCCAATGCTACAACCCGCAGAATGAGCAAAACATCGTCATTAATCCGAAGGACGATCGGAACGTGGTCACTTCGTCCAATGATTATCGGGGCGGTTTCCGTGCGTACGTCTATGTCAGCAAGGATGGCGGCGCGTCGTTTGCGAACATCCTGTTGCCGGGCTGGGATCCGGCTTCCGGCGGTAGCGGTGTCTTCAAGCACGTGCAGGCCGGCGGTGATCCGGTGCTGGCGTTCGCCCCGGATGGCACGCTCTATTATTCGGCGCTGGTGTACGATTTCTCGGTCGCCAACCAGACGCCGAGCGGTGTCGCGGTGGCCAGCTCACGCGACGGCGGCGCGACCTGGAGCACACCGAGCATGGTGCATTACGAGGCATCGAATAATTTTTTCAATGACAAGCAGTGGATCGCTGCCGGCAAGGACGGCGTTGTCTATGTCACATGGACCTCGTTCAAGAGCACTCGCCCAAAAGGTTACGTGTCGTCGAACATCGTGATGTCGTCGTCGCGTGACTATGGTCTTACCTGGTCCGCGCCAGCTCCGGTGAGCGATGCGGCCCATCCCTACGACCAGGGGTCCTCGACCGCCGTGGCGCCGGACGGCACGCTGCATGTCGCCTACGAGGGCAACCAGGCCAATGATGTGTCGAGGGACCAGATCGTGCTGGCGCGTTCGACCGACGGCGGCAAGACCTTCACCACGAAGGAACTGGGACGGGTCTATGACGACGCCAACTGCTATCCCGCGAATATTTCCCAGGGGCGGGCGACGTTGTCCGGCGAGCAATTCCGCGTGAGCAGCTTTCCTTCGCTGGCGATCGATCCGACGAACTACAAAATGGTGGTGGTCTGGGCCGATGACCAGAACAATGCCGGTTGCGGTGGCAGCGGCGCTGTATTTGCCGGCGCCACCAGCAACCAGGTCAAGAGCGTTGCCTCGGCCGACGGCGTGACATGGACGACACCGAAGATCATCACCACCGGCAAGGACAAGGCATTCCCGGCCGTGGCAATGAATGCCGGCAAGACCGTGGTCGGTTACTACACCCGCAGCTTTTCGCCGACACCGACGAACGCCGACCACAGCTGTGCGAGCGCCAAGCTGGACTCGGCGACATCGCTGAATCCGAACTCGTTGCCGATCTACCCGAACCTGACGCCGGTCTGCCTGGATTATGCGGTCAGCATTTCCTATGACGGTGGCACGACCTACGGCGACGAAACCCGGGTCAGCAGCGTGTCGTCGAATCCGTTCACGTTGTTCTCGGGCAGTTTCATCGGTGACTACACCGGCGTGGCGGTCGATTCCAAGGGCAATGCCGTGACCGTGTGGACGGATTTCCGTGGCTTGCCGGGCAAGACCACGCCGAACCAGGACACGATGGTCGGCACGGGGCTGTAAGGTTTCAAGCTAAAGAGCCGTCGCCCGGTGCGCAGATTGCTGCCGGGTGGCGCCCTTGATGGGACGCTGGCTTGGCATTGACCCGTGTGGCGTGGTCGAAACCGTACCGGGAACCGGCCCGAAATACATTGCGAGTCATTGCAAATGCCTGCTGCGCTGAAGGGGGCACTGCCGGTTTATCTGCCATGGCAGTGCACGCCGGCGGCGTCACCTCAATTCCAGATTTATCCTGGCAGTGCTACGAAAGGGCGCCGATCTTGCGCTCGACCGCCGCCCGCACCGATCCCGTGATTACGAACGAGCGCGCGATTTCGATATCGTCATGAAACCAGCGGTCGCCGTCCAGGCAGGCTGGAATCTGCCGGCGTACTTCGTCGAATGCCGCCTGGGTACCATGCCCCAGCACGAAGCCGGACAGCGCCTGCGCGGTCATGGTCAGGCCTTGGGCGGCCAGCAGCATTTCGACGCCGACGATGTACTGGGTGTTGGCCACCACCGTCGCGGCCTTGCGCGCACACCAGGTCGAGTTCGACACATGGTCTTCGCTGTTGCCCTTGGCCGGGATGCTGTCTACGCTGCCGGGCATGCAGAGCGTCCGATTTTCCATCACCAACGAACTCATCGAGCATTGCACCACCGGATAACCGGTATTGACACCGCGCACGCCCGACATCAGGTTGCGCGGCAATCCCCACGATAGGGTCGGATCGATCAGGCGTGCGATGCGGCGCTCGCAGATGCTGCCCAGATCGGTCACCGCCATGGCCAACAAGTCCATCGCCTGGGCCAGGTATTGCCCATGAAAATTCCCGCCCGAAATGATCTCGAAACCGCCGCCATCCTTGCCGAAAATGAGCGGATTGTCGGTCGCCGAATTGATTTCCTTGTCGACGATGGTGTCGATGTAGTCGAGGGCATCGAACACCGGACCGTAGACCTGCGGCGCGCAGCGTAGCGAATACACATCCTGGATGCGGGCGGTGTATTCGATGTCGGTGCGGCGCAGTTCCTCGCCCAGTTGCACGCTGCGCGCCGCGTGCGTGGTGCGGGTCGAGCCGGCAAGCAGGTCGCGGATGATGGCAGCCGACTTGATCTGGCCGGCATGCGGTCGGGCCTGGTGGATGCGCGGGTCGAACGCCGACATTTCGGCGCGCATGGCTTCCAGGGTCAGGCCGAGCGAGACGCAGGCGTCCAGCAGCAGGGCGCGCGAATCGGCTGCCGCCAGCACGGCCACTGCCAGCGACACCGTGCAACCGTTGATGAGGGCCGAGGCATCCTTGGCCTGCAACGTAAACTTTACGTCGCCGATACCGGCTTTCGTGATGGCCTCGGGCGCCGGCATGCGCTGTCCTTGGTACATCACGTGCGCTTCATCGAAACCAGCAATCGCCGCCGCCAGATACGCCAGCGGCGCCAGGTCGCCGGATGCACCGACCGAGCCCTTCTGCGGCATCACGGGATGGATGCCAGCGTTCAGGAATGCCAGCAAGCGATCCACCACTTCCACCCTTGGCGCTGAAAAATTGCTGGCGAACGCATTTGCCCGCAACAGCATCGTGGCGCGGCTGACTTCTTCCGAAAACGGCTCGCCCAGTCCGGCGGCATGCGCCCGGATCAACTGCGTCTGGAACAACGCACTGTCGGCCACCTTGATGCGCGTGTCTTTCAGCAGGCCGACGCCGGTATTGAAGCTGTACATCATCGGTGCATCGTCATGCATCCAGTTCGCCTCGATGAAGGCCCGACTCTCGGCGAGCGCACTGCGGGAGGAGGCGGCCAGCGTGACCTGGCGCGACGGATCACGGGCGATGGACGTGACATCCTGGGCCGTCAGCGTGAAGCCGTCGATAGCAAGCGAATTGGTCATGCTGATTTCTTTCTGTGTTCGGTAACGGCGGATACCGCGCTGCGGTTCAGAGAATCGCATGCCGCAGCCTGCGTCTGGCGTGGTCGATGTTACGGTCCGGGTGAACCGGCATCATGCCATGCCGCGATGACGGCACGCTCTTCTTCTGTGATGCCGGTCAGATTCCCGATCGGCATGGCACGCAGTTGCACGACTTGCTGATGGATCTTGTCAGCCTGGCGAACGATGGCGTCCGGTTGGTCCAGCAGGATGCCGGCCGGCGCTGCCGCGAAACCCGGTTGCGTCGGTTGCGCGGCGTGGCAGGCAACGCAGCGCTGATTGATTACCTTGTGAACCGCCTCGAACCGCGCGCTGCCTGACATTGCGCCATTCTTCGCGGCTGCCCTGGCTGGCGGCGGCGTCGGCGCAATTGCAGTCGCCAGGCCGATCAACACGGCGACGCCGGCCGCTGGAAACCGCCAATCGATGATGCCCCGATGCCGCAGATTAAAGAAGTGCCGGATCAGCACACCGGCTGCCATGATCGCCGCCAGCACCAGCCAACCGTGGCGGTGGTTGTAGGTCATCGCATAGTGATTGCTGATCATGATGAACAGCACTGGCAGCGTGAAGTAATTGTTGTGCACGCTGCGCTGCTTGCCGCGCTGGCCGTGGATCGGATCGGGGGCGCGACCCTCGCGCATGGCTGCGACCAGTTTTTTCTGGCCGGGGATGATCACCATGAGGACATTGCCGACCATGATGGTGCCGATCATGGCGCCCACGTGGATGTAGGCGGCACGGCCCGACAGCCAGCGCGACAGGCCGAAGGCGGCAGCCGTCAGGAGCAGGAAGACCACGATGCCGAACAGTCCCTCGCGTTTGGCCAGCGGCGAGCGGCACAGGCCGTCATACACTGCCCAGGCCGCCACCAGCGATCCGAGTCCGATGCCGATCGCCTGCAGGCTCGACAGGTCGGCCACCGAGCGGTCGATCAGCATCGCCTGCGCATTGAAGTAATAGACGATGGTCAGCAAGGCAAAACCCGACAGCCAGGTCGAATACGCCTCCCATTTGAACCAGTGCAGATGCTGCGGCAGGATCTTTGGCGCGATCAGGTATTTTTGCGGATTGTAGAAACCGCCGCCGTGCACGGCCCACAATTCGCCGCTCACGCCTTGTTCGGCAAGGCCGGAACCGGCTGCCGGCGGTCGGATATTATTGTCGAGCCAGACGAAATAGAACGATGCACCGATCCAGGCGATGCCGGTGATGACATGCAGCCAGCGTACTACCAGGTTCATCCATTCGACACCGTAGGCAATCCAGAACGCGTCCATGTGACCCTTCGATTTTTACCAGACGATAGCCGGTTCCGGCGCCGGCCCCATGCAACAGACCGTATATTAAACATACGCAATGGCATATAGTCATCGGCATGGCCAAATTACCGTCGCACATCGACATCCACCTGATCCGCATACTGTACCTGCTGCTGTCGGAAAAAAATGTCTCGCGCGTGGCATTGAAATTGAATCAGCCGCAACCGTCGATTTCAGCCTCGCTGCGCAAGCTGCGGGAGTTGACCGGCGATCCGCTGCTGGTGCGCGGCGCGCGCGGCATGGTGCCGACACAGCATGGCGAGAGCCTGCTGCGCCCGGCAAAGCGCATTCTGGACGAGACCGAACGACTCTTCGTGCAAAAGGTCGCCTTCGCACCGCAGGAAGCGACCCGCACCTTTCACATCGCCGCGCCCGATTACCTCGACAGTCAGTTTTTGCCGAATATCATCGCCAAGGTGCGGCGCGAATCTCCCGGCAGCCGGGTCGTGCTGCATGGTACGGCACGCGACATGGATTACATCCACCTGTTGTCGGACGGTGACCTCGATCTGGTAATTGCCAACTGGGACGAACCACCGGCGCACCTGCACCTGGCAAAGCTGTTCCAGGATCCGATCGCCTGCAGCATGCGCTCCGACTGCGCATATGCCCGGCGCACAGGGATCGACGAAATGACGGTCGAGGACTACCTGTCGCTGCCGCACGTGGCGCCATCGCAGATGCTGCCCGGGTATTCGGGCGTGATCGAGAGTTTTCTGGAGAAGCACCACATGCGGCGCAACGTGATGGTCGAGTCGGCGTACTTCGGCCAGATACCTTACATGCTGACGCAATCGGATCTGGTCTTGACGACCGGCCGCCAATTCCTGAAATTTTACGAGCAGACGCTGCCGCTGAAGACCTTCACGATACCGATCAAGTTTCCGCCGATGCGCTTCTACCAGCTCTGGCACGAGCGGGTCCACCATGCGAACGAACACAAGTGGCTGCGCGACCTGGTCAGCGCCGCCGCACGGGAATTGACTGTCAAGCCGGAAAAATAATGGCGCCCGCACCGGCGCATCGTCGAACGCGAATGCGCCGGAGGTAGCACGGCTTGCTTGTTACCGCTTGCCAACCATCGTGGTGTCCGTGCTGCCGGTGTTCCCCGTGGTCCCCGCAGTGCCGGCAAGCTGCTGCTGCAGTTGGGTCGCGCTGGCAGAGCGCGTTACCTGAGTCGCCAGTCCGTTTTGCGCGAAGGTGCGCAAGGTCGGATCGGTGCTGTTTTGCGCCTGATCGGTCAGACGATCGACCTGAGTCTGGCGCAGATCCTTGCTGAGGGTCGCAAACTGGCGGTCGAATTCCGGTCCGACACTGCTGGCCAGTTGAACCAGACGGAACAGCGCT
>JAYUWF010000099.1:0-19460 GCA_043753685.1 Herminiimonas sp. | reverse complement strand
AGACGAACAGCAGGGTAGTGCCATCGTTGGTAAAACCCTGGATCCGCTCGAAGCATTTTTGCTGGAAGAAGACGTCGCCCACTGCCAGTGCTTCATCGACGATCAGGATGTCGGGCCGCACGCAGGTAGCGACACTGAAGGCAAGGCGCATCTGCATTCCGCTGGAATAGACCCGTACCGGCTGGTCGATGTAGTCGCCGATTTCGGCGAAGGCTTCGATCGACGGCAGCAGCGCATTGACTTCATCGGCTGACAGCCCGAGCAATTGGCCGGACAGGATCGCATTTTGCCGACCGGTGAAATCCGGATGAAACCCCATGCCGAGTTCAAGCAGGGCGGCAACCCGTCCGGCCACCGCCACGTTGCCGGAGGTCGGTTGCACGGTACCGGTGATCAGCTTGAGCAGGGTGCTCTTGCCGGCGCCGTTGACGCCGATGATGCCGACCGCTTCGCCGGGCTCGATCGAGAAGTTGATGTCCTTCAGTACCCACTTGAGGCGATGGCGCGCAGCGCCTCCCGGCACCATCCACTCGGCCAGGCGCGACCATCGATTGTTGTACTGTTTGTAGGCCTTGCCCAGATTGCTGACACGAATGCTGCCCATCAGAGTTCATCCACCATTTCGCCGGCGCGCTTGCGAAACAGACGCATGCCGAATACACACAGGATCAGCGCCAGGATGGTCACCGGAATCATCGATTCCCAGTTCGGCCAGTGCTGGTGGACCAGGATGTCCTGGTACGCCTGCACCAGCGGCGCCATCGGATTCCACACTAGCCAGCCGCGCACGTTATCCGGCAGCGCCGCCACCGGATAGACCACTGGCGTGAACCAGAACCAGAACTGGATGAAGATCGCAAAGAACTGGCCGACGTCACGAAAGAACACGTTCAAAACACCCAGAACGATGCCGAGTCCGATCGCAAACAGGATCTGCACCAGCAGCACTGGAAAAATCGCCAGAAACACCCAGCCCGGAAAACTGCCGCTGATGACCAGGAAGCCCGTGAACAGACCGAAGATGATCGTGAAATTCAGCAACGCATTGGCCACCACGATGATCGGCAGGCAGATGCGCGGAAAGCTGACCTTCTTGATCAGCGAAGCATGTTCCAGGAAGACGGTCTGGCCGCGTGAAGTGATTTCCGCGAACAGACCCCAGGTCAGCACGCCCGCGCACAGATAGATGCTGTAAGCAAACGCGGAATCATTGCCCGGCAGGCGCGAGCGCATCACCTGCGAAAACACCACCGTGTAGACCACGATCATCGCCAGCGGATTGAGAATGGTCCAGGCTGCGCCGAGCATCGAGGCGCGATATTTCGACTCGAATTCCCGTTTGACGTTACTCAGGATAAAACCACGGTAATGCAGCACGCTTTTCAGCATGGGCATGGAGATCATTGGCAGGGTTCCTGGTGTTCAATACAAGTGCAGTGTCGAAACCACTGCAAGACAAGACAGCGTGCTTGGCGTGGCAGGGACGACGACGCTTGCGCGTGGCGCTCGTTTTGTCCACAACAAAGCGTGTTTTAAGAGAAGATTTTTTTGGGAACCGTATGTTACTACGGAACGGTTCTGACCGGCACGCTGGACAGACCGCTCAGCTCGCTGATTTACCTTCGGGTGCCGCAAGCGGCAGTGCGTTCGGCGCACCCTGGACCAGTTTCTGCATGGCGTCAGCATTGACGATGGTCAGGCGATGGCCGTCCTTGACCGCGATACCGTTTTGCGTGAGCACCACCAGCGCCCGCGTGACGGTTTCCCGGCTGGTATTGATCATGATTGCGATGTCCTGATGGGTCGGCAGGTTTTCCACTACTTCGACGCCGTCGCTGTCGCGCTGCTTCATCAGGTCGATGAACGCATAGATGCGACGCGACGCGTTCTGGATACTTAATAGGGCGCGCAACTCCGAATCGCGCTGCACTTTTTGCGCAAGGTGGCGCAGCATCTGGTTGGCCACCGACGGTGAATTGCTAAACAGTTCCAGCGCCACCAGCCGCGGCAGGAAACCCACCAGCACCTCGGTCAGCGCCACCACGGTGGCAGAACGGGTGGAGCCATTGATGACGGCAATTTCCCCAAAGAAGTCACCGGCCTGCAACATGCGCAAGCCGATCGCGCGACCGTCTTCGGTCACGTCGATCACTTGCATCTGACCCGAGAGCAAAAAGAGCAAATTGTCGCCTTCGCCGCCTTTTTGCAGCACGGTTTCGCGCCGGTCGTAGCGCCTGAAGCGGAATTCGCCCTTGATCTTGAGGACTTCCGCATCCGACAGACTGGCCAGCAGCGGAATCTTTCGCAAATGAACCTGGATATTGACTTGCGAGACCTGGAGCTGCTTGATTTCCAGCTTAAGGTTGATCTTGTGGACGGTTCGCGTCACTGCGCCGGTGGCTGGCGTAACGGGCACGGCCTGCTCTGCGGATGCGTCGGATTGGCCATTGTTGGAATCGGTGGGGAGCGTCATCGCGATTTCGAAGCAGCAGCGGCGCGAATCAAAACGGTTTCCAGAGTACCAGCACGATACTGGCCGACAGGATGCCTGCGGTATTGGCGAGCAGGTCACGCCAGCAGAAACGGCGGCCCGGCACCCAGGTCTGGAGAATCTCGATCAGGCCGCCAGCGGCAAACAACGCCAGTTGCAACAGAAGCAGATCCAAGTTGTTTCGCGCAAGCATTCCGGACAACATCGCAAGTGTGCCGAATGCGGAGAAGTGCATCAGCTTGTCGTTCGGTAATGGCGGACACCAGCGAGCCGGCATCAGGCAGCCGACTGAAACCAGCATCAGTCCACTGATAAAAAAGATAAGAGGCCAGGGCATGAAAGAGGGCGTGTGCGCCAGAGGCGGCCTGCAATTTTTAAGCTAAGTATCCTATCAGAAATTTTGCCATTGCCAGCTCAACTGCAGTTGCCGGCTGTTGTATTGAAATATCGAAATATTTTCCGTGTTGCGCACGCTGCGCAGTTCCAGCTGCAGGGTTTGCCGCGCCTGGATCGGAAAGACCAGCGTGCCGCGCACCACATTCATGTCCTGGTGGCGCACGGTTTCGATCAGGCCGGGCGAATAGCTGGATTGACTCTGCCAGGTCTGGCGGGTCCAGCCGAGTTCGCCGAACAGGTTGCCGCCGAGCCGCTTGCTGGCCCGGATGCTGGATGCCCAGCCACGGCGGTCGCCACCGGGCCGGGCAGCGACCGCAAAATCGGTCACGTACGCGACGCTCGCATTGATATCGACTTGCGGCAGCTTCCAGACGGCCTGGCTGCGCAGTTCGAACGTGTTGGCATCGTAATTGGTCAGCGTCGGATAGTGGACATGCGCGATACCGGGCGTGAAGGTCAGTTGCAAATTCTCGGGCAGTGGCAGCGCCGGCACAATCCGGGCCTGCAAAAGCGCCTGCGCCTGATAGAGCTTTCCGCCCAAGGTCAGCAGGCCGAACGAGCCCAGTCCGCGCACGCCCCAGCTGCCGGCACGGAACGGCCGCTCGATGCCGGCGACCACTGCGGCCGCGTCGTACTGTTTCAGACGATCGTTGATGCGCGCCTGCACCTGGACCGAGCCGGCCGTGCCATTGGCGGTCAGGTCGCGACTGTAGTCCGCCTGCAGCACGCTGAATTGATCACGCCGGGGCAAGTACTCGGGCAACAGTTGCGCTTCGACCAAATTCGGGCCAAGGCCGAAGGTAAAGGTCGGACTGCTGGCGCCCTGGTTCACGTTGCTGTCGGCGCCACGACCCAGCAGCACCGACAGCTTGCTCGACGGACGCCAGCCGGCGCAACCGCGCAAGCGGTTGCTGGCGATGACTTCCAGGATTTCCGGCGGTGGCGCGAAGCGCGTGACGATCGCCTCGAACAGGCGCTCGGCTTCCTTCGCGTGACCCAGTTCGCACTGGATGATCGCCAGATCGAGCCAGGCGCCGGCATGCATCGGCTCAAGCGTGACCATCTTTGACAAAGCGTCGCTGGCGTCATTCTGCCGCCCCTCGGAAAGCGATCGCATGGCGTCAAGATACAGGTCCTGCTGTGGCGCGGCGGGTACCGGCGTGCCCGTACCGCCAGGCTCGGCCGCCATGGCAGCGCTTGCCACCAACGCAAGCAGCAGCACGCTCGCGAATCGATACGACCTCATGCCGGGACCTCGAGTGCGAACAGTTCGGTCGGATTGTCCTTGCCGCGCAAGACCACACCGCCAAGGGCGTGCAGGACGTGCCGGCTGTTCCTGGCGGACGTGCCCGGCCCGACGATGACGTCGTACGGGAAGTCGCGCGCCAATTGCTCCAGGCGCGATGCAACATTCACGCTGTCGCCGACTGCTGTATAGATGCTGCGAAAGGCGCTGCCGAAGTCACCCGCCATCGCAAAGCCGCTTTCGACGCCGATGCGTACCCGCAGACGCGGCAGGCCGGCAGCTTCGCGCACGCTGCTGAAATGCCGCACTTCCAGAACGATGTCACGCGCAGCCGCCAGCGCCAGGTCGGCATGGTCGGGATTGGGCAACGGCGCGCCCCAGAACGCCACCAGGCCATCGCCCGTGTACTTGTCCAGGGTCCCGGATTGGGCCAGCACCGGGCGGGTCAGGCAATCGAGGAAGTCACGCGTCAGTTGCGCCGCATCTTCAACCGGCAGGTTGCCGACATGGCCGGTATAACCCTCCATGTCGGCGATCAGGGTGGTGACTTCCCGCCGCACCGGCAACAGCGGATTTTTCAGGTCACTGCGCAATAGTTCAGTGACAACCGATTTCGCCACGTACTGATTCAGGGTGCCGAGCAAGCGGCGCGACTTGCCCTGTGTGAGTTGCCAATCGAACGGCACGGCCACCACTAGAAGGAACAGGATAGACATCAGCGGCGCGCTGAGCACGGCCTGCGCGTCGTGCGGCGCCATGATCGCCGCCAGGCCCACCCACAACGCCGCGGCGCCGGCCAGGATCAGCACGTTGAAGGCAGCCGGCAGGCGCGGAAAGGTGTAGCCGGCAGCCGCCGCCACCAGGAGCGTGTAGACGATCGCGAGCCACCGCCCCGGCCACGGCGCCGGCGCATGACCAGCCTGCAGATCCAGCATCGATGTCAGCGCGGCCGCATGCACCAGCAAACCGCTGGTGGAGGGATCGAGCGGCGTCGCGACCCGGTCTGCCAGGCCGAGCGAGGAAGATCCGACCAGGGCCAGTCGTCCACGCGAGAGCGCCGGCAGTGGCCGACCCGAAAGTATGTCGAGGGCCGGCACGACGGTGTAGGCTTCCCAGCGGCGTTGATACGGCAAGCGCCAGCGGGAATCCGGTGTCGCTGCCAGTGGAGGCATCGGCTTGCCGGCGCAGCAGCCCATCAGGGCCAGCGAGAGTGTCGGATAAAGCGCTGCGTTGAATCGGGTTTGCAGCGGCAACCGTCGGATCACGCCATCCCGATCCGGGATGAAACCGATGTTGCCGATATGTTGAGCCATGCCGAGCCCGCCATGGTTGCCGATAAAGCCGCCCGCAGTCGAAGCTGCTGAACCCGCCACCGCCGTTTGCAAGCCGCTTGCACCGACCTGCCCGACCCGTAACGGTGTAGCCCGCGCCAGGTCGTAATCGAATGCTGCAGCGAGCACCAGCGGCGCATGTTGCGCCAGCATCGACAGGCGCACATCACCGGCCGGGTCGGCCGCCTCCGGCAGCACCAGGTCGAGTGCCACGCCGCGCACGGCATACACGTCAAGCAGGTTTTCCAGAAGCGTCGCAATACGTTCGCGCGGCCAGGGCCAGGGGCCGATCGCGGACAGGCTGGCTTCGTCGATGTCGACCACCAGCAGGCGCTCTTCCGGCAGGGAACTTGCGCGCAAAAAAATGAACTGGTCGCGCAGCCATTCGTTGGCGAACCAGGAGGAGGTCGAAGTTGGCAGGAATTGCAGCCAGACGGTGATGAGGACGGCGAAGGCGGCGATGCCTGTCCGTGCGACGGACGAAAAGGACAATCGAGGCAGGACAGGAGACGTTGACTTCATTCAGACCGCAGCTTGATTGCATCACGCAAGGCGCCATCGGCACGTTGCTGCTTTTAGGATAGTGTTTCCGCCGGGCGAGTATAGCGCCTTAACGCGCTGTGCAGAATCACCTGCATGCGGCATGTGCAGCAATGCCGCCGCACTGTGGCGCCGATGCATTATCATCCGCCACACCGTGTCCCGGAAGTACCTGTCATGCACAAGCTCATTTTTGCCAATCAGTTGAGAGGGCTCGCTGCGCTGTTCATTGTCGTCACCCATTACATCGGCATTTACTGCGGCGCGCCGCAGGTGGTGTCGGCGATTACTTTTTCGCCGAACCTGCCGTTCGTGCCACCTCCGTGGGTCGCCCTCCTGAATTTTCGTTATTTCAGTACCGGGCCGTTTGGCGTGGCGTTGTTTTTCTTGATCAGCGGTCTGGTCATTTCGTTCACGCTGGAGCACAACCGGCCCTGGCCGTTCCTCGTCGCGCGCTGCTTCCGGATTTTCCCAACATATCTCTTCGCGCTGGCGTTTGGCCTGATCGTGGTCTGGCTATCCTCGTGCTACTGGGGCATCGCCTTCGGTTACGGTATCCGGGAAGTCGCCGCGAATGCCCTGTTGGTCAACAACCTGTTTGCGGTGCCATCGATCGATGCGGTCAACTGGACACTAGCGATCGAAATCAAGTTCTATCTGTTGCTGGCGTGCGCACGACCGTTGTTCCTGCGGGCGCCGTTTCGCACCATC
Organism: Herminiimonas sp.; assembly: GCA_043753685.1. Classification (GTDB taxonomy): domain Bacteria; phylum Pseudomonadota; class Gammaproteobacteria; order Burkholderiales; family Burkholderiaceae_D; genus JANXSS01. The sequence continues at coordinate 12,745 of JAYUWF010000099.1, read as the reverse complement.
GCCGGTTTTGCGCTGCTGGTGCTGGCGGCCACCGCGCTCGACGCCGGCTTCACGTCTGCCGCGGGCGTGACGGGCGCCTCCGCCATGTCCGGTGCGATCAAGGCGCTGCTGATAGAAGCCAATTACATCGTCTTCATGCTGATCGGCGTACTGTTCTACCGACACGTCAAGGGCGTGTTTTCATTTCAGGGGTTGCTGCCGGGCGCGTCGATGCTGCTTGCGATCTTCAGCCTGACCTGGGCGATCGGGCCTCAGCGTGAGCAGTTTTATATCGTTACCCTCGACTATTACTATGCATTCGGCGTGTTCCTGCTGTGTTGCGCGGGGCGGCAGTACTTCCGCCCGATGCGTTTGCTGGATTTTTTTGCCGACATCAGTTTTCCGTTGTACGTGGTGCACAGCCTGTTGGGTTACACGCTGCTGAAACTGGCAATGAGTCATGGCGTGGCCTATCCGGTCGCGTTGGCCGGCGTATTCGGCATCGTGGTAGCGGCGGCATACGGCATCCATCGCTACGTCGAGCTCACCAGCAATCGCTTCGGCAAGACGCTGGCAGCGCGGCTGCAAGGCACCCCGTCAAGGCACACCGTGCCGGCAGGCCGCGTGGCGCCCATTGAACAAAGGTAAGTTAATCATTGCAAGCATTACTACTCACATGCAATAATTTGTGATGGCCATCACAGTTTCTTTGAGTGCAAGTAGCACAATGAGGGCACAAAGGATAAGTCCATGTTTCGTTCGACGGTACGCATTCAGCAAATTTTCCTGGCAGCCGTTATGGCGCTGGGCGGTGCTGCGTACGCAGCAGAAGCAGGGCACATCGTTTTCACTGCTGGCGACGCGACGGTCTCCGGCAAGGGCGTCATGAACGGTCAGGCAGTGCAGGAGGGCGATGAAGTCGCCACTGGCGGCGGCGGCTATGTCTACGTCAAGACGGTCGACAACGGCTTCCTGATCCTGCGTCCGAACAGCCGCGCCCGCATCGTCAGCTATCACATCGATGCTGCACGCCCGGCCGACACCCGCATCAAGCTCGAGTTGGTCAGCGGCGTGGCGCGTCACATTTCAGGCGACGCGGTCAAGCAATCGAAACAGAACTTCCGCTTCAATACTCCCGTTGCTGCCATTGGCGTGCGCGGCACCGATTTCACCGTCTTTACCGACCAGAACACGTCGCGCGTCGCCGTTATTGCCGGCGGCGTGGTCGTTTCCGGGTTTGCCGGCAGCTGCGGCCCCGAGGGCAGCGGTCCATGTGAAGGCATCGCAAGCCGCGAATTGTTTGCGGCCCAGACGGGGCAAATCCTGCAGGTGCGCAAGGGCCAGACCGCGCCGCAGATCCTGCCCATCAACGGCTTGTCACCGGATCTGATCGCGCCACCGCGTAACGACGAGCCTGCGGCAAAAGCCACTACAGGCTCGACAGGGACTGCTGGCACCAGTACGACTGCGGCAAATGGCGTCAGCCTGGATGCACGGAAGGGCGCCAATCTGCAGCTCGCCACGAATCCGGCCCCGACCCCGATCACGACGCCGATCGTAATGGTTACTCCGCCTGTGGGTGTCCCCGTAGTCCCGGTTTCGCCACCAGTACCCCTGGCGCAGATCCAGTGGGGCCGTTGGCAGGCGGTTCTGGACAAGCCGGCCAGTATCGACCTGGTCCAGGCAACCGATGCCAAGGGTCGCATCATCGCCATCAACAGCAATTTCGCGTTGTTGAAAACGGCTGGCCGGGAATGGGAGGTGCCGACCACGGGCAGTATCGGTTTTGCATTAAAGCAGAGTGAGGCGTACGTGCTGGATGAATCGAGCCGCCTGACGACGCCTGCCCAGCTTGCGAACGGCAAGCTGCAGGTCGATTTTGCCAAGGCTTCGTTCTCCACCAGTTTCGACTTGTTGAGCGGTTCAGAAAAATTTCCGTTCCAGTCGCAAGGCACGCTTGCACGCGACGGGCAGCTCGACGGCAACGGCCAGCATGATGCGCCAACCAACATGTCGGTCACTGGCTTGGTTAACCCGCAGGCGCGCACGGCTGCCTACATTTTCCAGGGCCGAATCGACTCGTCCCGATTGGCCAGCGGCGCTACGGCCTGGGCGAAGTAACCTCTCGCCGCTCTAAATTACGCTCTTACAAGCTTGCAAATTTGTATCTAATTTGCGACACCTATAAATTCCACGGCTTTAACCCTGCGCAACCGGCGTAGTGCGAATGACCCGTCAATTGCGTCCGCCCGGCAGGGTATTGCGCACATTGATGAAAACACTTCCCAAGCATCGCTACGCAAACTGCGCTATATTTCCGGCTGGAAATTTAAGGTTTTCGCGATCCCATTGATTTCCAGTTAACAATCATTAATACTCATCAACGATTTCCGTTGTTTTTCACACGAAAAATCCATGATGAATGTCATTGTTTGTGATGAGCATCACATTATCGGACGATTGCCATCTGTCATGATGCACCCGCAGTCAGGCGATTACGCAAGTTGCCGTTAGGTAATAGAGTAAAGCCCTTTTAATAATGAATATCTAGGAGCACTTAATGAGCGTTTCATCCGACATCCAGCAACTATACGTAGCCTTCTTCAACCGTCCTGCTGACCCACTGGGACTGGACTACTGGACTATCCAGGCAAACAAGAGCGGCGGCGTTGCTGCTGTTGCGAATGCTTTTTCGGCATCGGCCGAATACAAGGCCGTGTTCGGTAATTTGAACACTGGTGACACCATCAACCTGATTTATCAGAACCTCTTTGGCCGTAACGCTGAAGCGGCTGGCCTGACATTCTGGGGCAAGGCAATCGACAATGGCCTGCCACTGTCGACCGTCGCTCAGCAAATCGCTGCTGGCGCACAGAACGCTGATCTGGTCGCGGTTCAAAACAAGGTGACCTACGCAACTGCATTCACCGCAGCAGTTGATACCGCCCCAGAAATCCTGGGCTACTCAGGCGATGCTGCCAACGCAGTCGCGAAAGCGGCCCTGTTGAGTGTTACTACCGCTGCCTCGTTGACCACTGCAACCGCAGCCATCGACGCAACGATCGTCGCTGCGGTTGCTGCGCACGACGGCATTGCGACCGGTAACGTCTTCGCTTTGACCATCAATCAAGATAGCGGCGCAGCATTTGCTGGTACCCCAGGCGCAGACATTTTCAACGCACCAATTGTCAGCGATCTGAATGGTGGTTTTTCACAAACCCTGCAAAGCTTCGACACCATCAATGGCGGTTCGGGCAATGATACGTTGAACGCCACGCTGATTAGCGCTGTCGTTACTACCCCGCAATTGGTGTCGGTCGAGAACGTTGTTGTGTCGGCGCGCGCTGCCGGAACTTCGCTGGATCTCTCCGCTTCGACCGGCGTCACAAGCATCAACGTCACCGGCGGTACATTTACCACGACGGTTGCAGGCGTCGGCGCAGCAGCACTTGCTGTGTCAAATGAAAAGCTGGACAACACATTCAATGGTTCGACCGCAACGAATGAAAGCCTGACCCTGACCAACGTCGGGACAAAAGCGGCGCCGAACACGGTCGCTTTGGGCTTTGTAGGTGCTGCCGCTTCGACCTTGTCGATCAATTCGAACAATTCGTTTGTCGCAGTCACTGGCGATGCAGCCAAGACCGTGAACATCGCTGCCACTGGCGCGAACGTACTAACAATCGGTGCTGCTGCAGGTTCTGCAACAACCGTTAATGTAACTGGCACTGGCACGCTCGATTTGACAGGTTCAGCATTGACAGTTGCGACATCGGTTACAGCTGGTGACGGTGGGTTGAAAGCGATCATTTCGAACGCAACCGCTGGTGCAGTTACGGTTACGACTGGTGCTGGCGTTGATTCGATCACCGTCGACGGTACTGGTGCGGCAGCGGTCTCGCTTGGCGCTGGTAACGACACTGTGACGTTCTCGACGGCTCCAACTGCTGGCGCAACCATCGATGGCGGCGCTGGCGCCGACACGATTGCTTTGGCTGCTGCTGACTACACGTCGGTTTCCGCATTCACCGCCCCCCAACTGGCGCTGATCACGAACTTTGAAGTTCTGGGCATTACCGATGGTGGCGGCCTTGCAACTTCGACGCTCGACCTGTCAAAGATCGCCGGCATCACCGGTGTCACGTTTAACGGTGTTGCAACTGGTGGGACTGCAACGATCACCAACGTCGGTGCGAATGCAACTGTAACGGAAGCCGGCTTGCTGGGCACTAATAACGGTACAGCTGTAATCGTGTTGAAAGACGCGACTGGCGCGGCCGACGTACTCAACCTGAACTTGAATGCTAGCTTGCTGGGCGCCGCAGGTGTTGCTACCGCCGTGACCACGACAATCGCGGGCGTCGAGACAATCAACGTTGCAACGTCGACCACCGATGCAGTCACGACCCACACTGGCGGCTACAACCTGGTTCTGACCGACACCAAGCTGGTCAATCTGTCGGTTACAGGTAACCAGGCTTTTGCCTTTGCTTCAACCACAACGGAAACAAAACTGGCAACGGTCAATGGTTCCGGAAGCTTGGCTGCGGTGAGTTTCGACGTATCTGCAGCAGCCTCGACTTCGCCACAGATTACTGTGACAGGTTCGGCAAAAGCTGACACGTTCACCGTATCGAATGGCGCGATTGTTACTGGCGGTGCTGGTACTGATTCGTTCGTTATCAAGGCGCCTACAAGCGGCCAGACTTACTCGGCGATCACAGACCTTACTTCAGGTGAATCCCTTACGTTCCTTGGCGGCGCCGCGGGTACAGTGGCTGCAACTGCATTCACTGCAGCGAAAATCACGTTGGCTGCTACCGCCGTTTTCCAGGATTTCTTGGATGCAGCCGCAGCGAAGACAACTGGTGCTGTTTCTTACTTCCAGTTTGCTGGTGACACTTACGTCGTTGAAGATGCTGCGACTGCGACGACAACCTTCCAGAATGGTACGGACGTCGTTGTGAAGCTGACTGGTTTGCTCGACCTCAGCACGGCAACCTTTGCTGCTGGTGTCATCACGCTGGCGTAACTTGTAGATTTTCCGAAGGCCGAGATTATCCGGCATTGTTTTGCGAAACCCTGCTCTTGAGAAAGAGCAGGGTTTTTTTATTCAGGCTGGCAGTTTTCCGCAATTAATAGGACACCCACCCACTTATTGACCCGTCCCAAATCCCCCGCTTCACCAAAATGCCATGCTTCAAGCTCATTAACAATCAGCCTGCGGAGTGAGCGCCGAAATGACCCAACCCCGATCGATGCTGGTCAGCCTGCAGGACACGCCTTGGTATCACTGCGTCGTGCGCTGCGTACGGCGGGCGTTTCTATGCGGTGAAGATGCCCTGACCGGTCAGAATTTTGACCATCGGCGCGGCAGGATTGCGGTCCGGTTGAAGGAGATGGCCGCGGTGTTTGCCATCGACATTGCAGCCTACGCGGTGATGAGCAATCACTATCATGTCGTGCTGCGCGTGGATCAGGCGCGGGCCTTGAGCTGGAGCGTGGAGGAAGTTCTCACGCGCTGGACGCAGCTGTTTTCCGGGCCGCTGCTGGTGCAGCGTTATCTGTCACCGGCGCGCGCTGGCATGCACAAGGCCGAGATCGACAGGGTGGAGGAATACGCCGCCTGCTTTCGCGCCGGGCTGCATGATCTGTCGTGGTTCATGGGACGGGTCAACGAGTCGCTGGCCCGACAGGCCAATAGGGAAGATGGCTGTACCGGCCGATTCTGGGAAGGGCGGTTCAAGAGTCAAGCGCTACTTGGTGAACCGGCCGTGATTGCGGCGATGGCCTACGTCGACTTGAATCCGGTCCGCGCCGGCATGGCCAAGACGCCGGAAACGTCGGACTACACGTCGGTGCAGGAACGGCTCAGCGGTATGGCGGCTGTTCTCCCCGCCGACACTACGGCGCCGGACAACGACACCGCAGTGATCGCCCGGGCACCGTTGCTGCCCTTCGATCCAAGCGGACGCATGGCAAACGCGATTCCCTTTGCGTTTGCCGATTATCTGGAACTGGTGGACTGGACCGGTCGGGCCGTGCATCCCGACAAAAAGGGCCACATCGCTACCACGCAGCCAAGAATCCTGGCGCGCATCGGGATCGAGGGCGCGGTGTTCATCACGTCGGCAATGCAGTTGTTCAGGGGCCGCGCCGGCGCCAGTGCGGTGGGATCGCCAGCGGCGCTAAGGATCCTTTGCACACGGCGGCGGATTAAATATTTGCGGGGCGGGGAGCGGGCGCGGGTGGTTTTTGAGCCACGCAGAGTGCCACCAACTTACACAGCGTCCGCCTGAAGCAATCAGCGTCAGCGAAGTACCGATCAAGATTAAACTGGTATCGGCTAGGAAGCGAAGTATAGGGGTCACCTCAGTCTGAGGTAGCCCGGTTTTCGCGGCTTCCCTGCACGTCAAAAGTAAGGTAAATATGCATTACAATAGGATGTACCAATACACTCCAAGGACATCACCATGACCATATTGACCGTCACCGCACGAGGGCAAGTGACGTTTAGAAAAGATGTGCTGCAACACCTCGGCATCAAGCCGGGAGAAAGAATCGAGCTGGATTTATTGCCAGATGGCCGGGGTATGCTCAAAGCAGCCCGGCCTACTGGAACGATTGACGGCTTCGTTGGGTTGCTCGCGGGCCGGACGAAGAAAATTGCCACAATTGAAGAAATCAACGAAGCCACTACGCAAGGTTGGGCCGGCAAGAAATGAAGGTTGCTGTTGATACCAACGTCCTTGTTCGTGCTGTCGTGCGTGACGACCCTGAGCAAGCGAGCGTTGCCGTTAAGATTTTGAGCGATGCCGAATTGATCGCGGTCGCGTTGCCGTGCCTGTGCGAGTTTGTGTGGGTGTTGCGTAGAGTCTACGGCTTTCAATCCGCCGATGCGGCTACCGCGATCCGCGCGCTACTTGCCGCTGCAAATGTGGAAGTGAACAGGCCCGCGGTAGAGGCTGGCCTGTTAGTACTCGAAGCTGGCGGTGATTTTGCCGATGGCATCATTGCCTACGAAGGAAACTGGCTTGGCGGGGAAACCTTCGTTTCATTCGATAAAAAGGCGGTGGCGCTTCTCACGGCGCAAGGTCTCGCCACGCGTCTTTTAAAATAGCGAAATAGCGATCGAGGAATACGCTGCCTGTTTTCGCAGCCGGCTGCATGGTCTGTCGTGGTTCATGGGGAGCGCAAGTCCGACACGACGGTGGCGATCATGTACGCGCTAAACCTGTGGCCGGCGCTGAAGCTGTATTGCGAGGACGGCAGGACCGAGATCGATAACTCGGCGGCCGAGCGGGTGCTGCGCGGCGTGGCGCCATCGGCAGACGCAATTAATTATTTGCCGGCGCCGATTCGGGCGGCGAACGGGCTGCCGCCATGTACTCGCTCATCGGCACGGCCAAACTCAATGGTATCGATCCTGAGGCTTGGCTGCGCCATGTCCTCACTCATATCACCGATCACCCCGTGAACAAGGTCGAGGACTTCCTTCCCTGGAACTGCGCGAAACAAATCGCAGCAGCTACTACCCCAAAGCAGTAATCACCCGTCCACCGCTGGGCGGCTACATCCGATGTTCGCTGCTAACTTGCGCTACGCAAGACGGCGCTCGGAGGGTGCTTACTTTTCTGGCTCGCCAGACATCAAACCGCGTACGAAATTGCAGTGTAATTACGGACGAAACGCCTCCGGATACTGCGATTGGGCATCGTCATCAAGGCTTACGAAAGGCGCGCGCAACTCATCGACGATCTGGTGGATTTTGGCAGGGAAGATCCGCATGGATTCGTCATCAAAAGACAAATGGTGGAGTCTTTTTTCGATCAACTCGGTTACGGCAAAAGCTTGCCGCCGGTCCCTGTCTTTTTTGATAGGCTCTCGATCATCCTGCGTGCTGAGAAATAACTTATAGACTGCGAATGCCCGTGGGTCGGGTGCCACCATTGGAACAGGGTAACCATCTGCCCCAATCGCCGTCGCCGAAAGCTTTGGGCTTGCCAGCATCCATTTCAGATTGTCGATCTCAGAGGCAACGATCAAATCTGACTCGGCAAGTCGAGATGGCTCAGATTTCCAAGGGGGATTTGGGGTGGCTTTCACCAAATCAATCGTCAATCACCCCGCCATAAATGGCGAGGCTTGCAAAAGCCTGGTTGACCAGATTCAGTCCGGAACACTGGACTACGTTTTTACCAGGTACAAGACTCACCAACGGACGCTCACTTAATCCGTTGCTCTGAAAGCGGCAGAAGCAGACAAGCAAATGGGTACGCACGAAACGGTCTGTCGCAGGGTTCGGGGTTTGATCAGCCGGACCTAAGCCGAGTAAAAACATTATCGAAGGTGGGCACCGCAAGGTGCCGTCACAAGGCGCGTAGGCGCAACGGTTTTTTGAAGAATTGACGATGACAGTTTTCGTACTCGACCGACACCAGAAGCCTCTCATGCCTTGTACGCAAAAACGTGCTCGCAAGCTGCTGGCCGCTGGCCGGGCGCGGGTGAATCGGTACTTTCCGTTTTCGATTCGCCTCATTGATCGGGTGGTGCAGTACAGCACCCTGCAGCCGATCGAGCTGAAGGCTGATCCAGGCAGCAAAGTCACCGGCATGGCCATGGTGCGGTTGAGCGAAACGAAAGACGCCCGCACCGGCGAGATACTGATGTGCGCACACGTGCTGTCCCTTTTTGATCTGATCCACCGGGGCCGGCAGATCAGCCTGGCAATGACGGCACGGCGCAACATGCGCCGTCGCCGACGCAGCAACCTGCGGTACCGGGCGCCGCGCTTTCTCAACCGCGGCAACAAGCAGCAAGGCTGGCTCGCACCGAGCCTTCAGCACCGCGTTGACACCACGCTCTCATGGATCAGGCGACTTTGCCGGCTGGCACCGGTGACTTCGATTGCGCAGGAGCTGGTGCGGTTTGACATGCAGAAAATCGAGAACCCGGAAGTCGCCGGGGTGCAATACCAGCGAGGGACACTCGCTGGGTTCGAGGTCCGTGAGTATCTGCTGGCGAAGTGGAATCGGCACTGTGCCTACTGCGATGCTCAGGCCGTGCCAATGGAGATCGATCACATCGAGTCGAAGGCAAGAGGCGGGAGCAACCGGATAAGCAACCTTGCCCTCGCATGCAGGCCGTGCAATCAGAAGAAGGGCGCTAGCGACATCGCCGTCTTCCTTGCCAAGGACCCTGTACGCCTGGCGCGCATTCGCACGCAGGCCAAGCGTGCGTTGAAGGATGCGGCCGCCGTCAATGCGACCCGCTGGAAGCTGTTTGAAGCACTCAAGAGCACGGGCTTGCCGGTGTCAATCGGTACCGGCGGCCAGACAAAATTCAACCGATCACGCTTGGGCATACCGAAGACGCATGCGCTCGATGCAACGTGCGTGGGTGCAGTTGACTGCGTGCTCGACTGGCACAAGCCCACGCTGACGATCAAAGCGACCGGTTGCGGCAGTTATCAGCGCACCCGCGTCGATGCCTTTGGCTTTCCACGTGGTTACTTGACCCGGCAAAAGCGCATTCATGGGTTTCAAACGGGCGATATGGTTACGGCCAACGTCACCAAGGGGAAGAAAGTTGGCCGGTACAAGGGCCGCCTGGCGGTCCGCGCTAGCGGCAACTTCAACATCCAGACGCCGCAGGGCGTTGTAGAGGGCATCGCGCATCGCTACTGCAAGGTTGTACAGCGCGCGGATGGTTATGGGTATGTAACGGTGGTAAAAATGGACGTGACAGGCATGCCACCAAAGCATGGGCCGCTGCGCGGTTCGCGCTCTGCCACCCCGGCCTGAAGGCCGAGGTTTCACGCGCTAATCGGATGAAATCGCAATCTGTCGTTGCTGTCAGGCCAGTATCGACCATGCAGCCGGCGGCAGCCTCGTAGGCATAGACCGCATTTGTACCAATAACGGTAAGGTTTTTACCGAGGGATTCTTCCTGATCGAGCTTCCGCAAAACATTTGCCACAATTGCCGGTACCCGAGCGATCTTGGCGGCTTGTGCAGCACCTGCCTTGATCTGTAAATACGCGGCAAGAGATTGAAGCCGCTCTTTCGCGCAGATTTTTCCTTCATGAAATTTCGTGTGCAGTGATTCTGTCTCAGGCGAACGTGGGCCTAAGCTTTTAGCTCCGCCCGTTCGATTCGTGATGCGGTACAGATACTCTTTTCCGGCAACGGTTTTCCAGCCCATGCCGCCGCGATATGACGCCAGATACTGCCGATTTGTTTGCCGCCAGACTTGATATATTTGCTCTATATCGATCGATTCTCGGGACTGCATGTCGGTGACAGGGATTGAGTAGAGCATATTATCTTTCAATTCGTCGAATCTTGATTTTGAAAGATAACTCGCAATAATAGCGAGGGCAGGACGCGTCCACCCCAAAACAACGTCAGGCCGCAAAGCCGAGAACTGCGCTGCTTCCCCGAGGAAACCGTCCTCAGTCGTTGTCCGAATATCCATTAAAACCGCAAGAAGGAAACAGGGGTTAGGCTACCTTTTTCCAGATCGTCATCAAGTGCCATCGCCAACCCACGCGGGACGGCAATGTCTAGCCTGAAATCTTGGTCAGTATGTCGTTGCGCAAAAATTGGGGTCAGACCAACTTTTCTCCCCACGCTGCTTTGCGCGCAATAAACAACCATTCCCTTGTTATCCAAAGCTGGTCTTTACCCGAAGCACGTAGCAAGTGGGTGAGCTGAAGGTGCTACGCACCGTTGCAACTTTCGTGGTGCAGCCAACAGCCGAAATAATCTACCGCTTACCGGCATACGGTATACAATTCACGCATGGCAATTCAATCTTCCTCGAATGCTGATACGCAAGAGTTATTCACGACTGGGAAGTGCAAGCGGTTCGCCGCCATAGCCGCAGCAGCAATGCGTAAGCTAACCCAACTCGACAGCGCGCCGACGATCAACTTCATGAAGCTGCCACCCGGCAATGACTTGAAGTTTTACAATGAAGCGTGGTATGTACGGATTAACCGGCAGTGGCGCCTGACCTTTAAATGGGGGGACACTGGACCATACGATGTGCTGATTGACGACCCACACTGACCGGCTAGCCTGCCGGAGTTTTTACGCAACGGAGTGCGAAATGATCAAAAACGGAATGCGCCCGGTTCACCCTGGCGAAGTGCTGCGCGAAGACTACTTAAAGCCACTTGGTATGAGTGCGAACGCACTGGCGAAGATGCTGCACGTTCCAGCGTCACGCGTGAACGATATTGTGCTTGAGCGCCGTGGCGTGACGGCTGATACCGCACTGCGCCTGACACGCTACTTCGGCGGTCAACCCGAGGATGCGCAAGGGTGGATCAACATGCAGGCAACCTACGATTTCAAGGTCGCAGAAAAAAAGAGCGCTGCAAAGATTGCTAAAGAGATCACCCCACGCGAACTTGAGACGGTCTGAACCATCCGATCGCTTACCCTGCGATGAAGTTGAATTGAGTGAATGTCCCGGACAGCCGGGTCGACCGAGAAACGTTTAAAAAGGTGGTCCCCGGTTTCGTCCGGTTTCGCCCCCGGTTTCCCGGTTCCCGGTTTCCGGTTTCCGGTTCCCGGTTCCCGGTTTCCGCAGTTTTCAGAATCACCGGAAAACCAGGGCAATGTCATCGCAGCGATCACGAACGGTATCGCCTATCTTCCGTACCAGCCAAAATAAAAGCGATTCTTTTATCGTTTCGAATCGCCAGCTCAAGCCATTGAACAGCGACTTCGCCGTCACCGCGCCCGAAACAACCAGAACCGCTGCCATCCATCCCCCGGCCGCGCGCCGCTCCAGACCTGCACCCATCGACGCGCATCGACATTCCCTGGCCCCGAGTTCACATATCCCTGCACGAACAACAGGCCGCATTTCGATTGCGGAAACACTTCCTGCCGCTGCGTGATCCGGTCGTTCACGTAATGCAGCATCGCCCGTTCGCTTTCACCGAGCCGGATGCTGGTGATGCAGTCGTAGGCAACCGGCCAGGGAATGCTTTCGAAAACGTTCGTATAACTCTTGGCGTAGTCGAGCCACGGCATCCACAGCGTCGACAGTAGCGTCCATACAAGTGTTAGTCCAAGGACCCAGGTGACCACAGCCCGACCGGCTGCAGGTACCCAGGTTCGTGAGCCCACGGATGCGGCCACCGCGAGCGTGGCCAGGGCCGCCATCACGAATGCACCGCCCTCGAACTCGGGTATGAAATCGGCCGGCAGATGCCGTGTGAGCCAGGCCCAGCGTGGCGTGGCGTCGGTGGCCATCATCAGCAGCCAGCCCAGCCACAACATGGCCGACAGTGCGCCGAACAGGCCGACGCTGCTCCAGATCCAGGCACGGGCGACCCGGCCACCCAGCGCGAGGGCCGACGGCACCGCCAGCACAGCCAGCGGCACCAGCAGCGGCAATGCATACACAACGCGTGCCGATGCAGAACTCCACAGCACCAGCAGCAGCACCGCCGACATCATGACCATGCATTGCATGCCTGCGCTGGTGGCGATCTCGAGACGCTTTTGCCACAAGCCGTGCAAAGCCAATGGCAACACCGGGAACGTGAACCATGGCAGCGTCTGGCACCAGAAATAAGGCACGTGCTCGGTGCCGTGACTGACCAGCGACGAGCCGAAATAACGACCAAAATTGTTGTCCCAAAACCATTCTGAAAACAACGACGGTGAGCGCTGGTACAAAAGCATGGGCCAAGTCAGGAGCAGTGGCAAGGCTACCAGCAGCGCTATGCCCAACGCATTGCGGTAAG
>JAYUWF010000098.1:0-19752 GCA_043753685.1 Herminiimonas sp. | reverse complement strand
CTCTGCCACTTGTGCGGCATGCGATTGGCGTGCAAACCATCGACCTGCGGCAGGCCGATCTGGATCGCGTTGAAGCCGAAGATATCGGCGGTCAGCTCATCGAGCCGGGCCTGTTCCCAGGCCCTGACGTAGCGCCCGGCTGCGGTCTCCAGCCAGGGCTCGAGCGCTATAATGGATTTTTGAGAGGACCGATGTTCCATGCGCATGCTTAAAGTAGTGGCCGTTCCGGCGTTTGACGACAATTATCTCTGGCTTATCCATGACGGCCAGCATGCCGCAGTGGTCGATCCGGGCGACGCCGGCCCGATCCTGGCCGCGCTCGATTCCCTGCATCTGTCGCTGGTCGCCATTCTACTGACTCATCATCATGCTGACCATATCGGTGGCGTGCCGCGCCTCCTGCAGCATTTCAAAGTGCCGGTGTTCGGCCCGGCCGGCGAAGCCATCGCCGTCATCACGCAGCCGCTGCGCGAAGGTGACATCGCCATCGTGCCGCAGCTCGACCTGTCCTTGTCGGTGCTGGACGTGCCCGGCCATACGCGCGGTCACATTGCCTATGTTGGCGCTGAGCGTGGCTGGCTGTTTTGCGGTGACACGCTCTTTGCCGGCGGTTGCGGCCGCCTGTTCGAAGGCACGGCTGCGCAGATGACGGTCTCGCTGGCGAAGCTTGCAGCGCTGCCCGACGCGACCCAGGTATTCTGCGCGCATGAATATACCCTGTCGAACCTGCGTTTCGCGCAAGCAGTCGAGCCCGGCAATGCGGAGTTGGCGGCGCGCATCGTGCGCGAGCGCGCCAAGCGCGAGCGCAACGAGCCGACCGTGCCCTCCACCATCGGCCTGGAAAAATCGACCAATCCTTTCCTGCGCTACCGCGAACCAGCCATTATCGAGCGCATGGTTGAGGAAAATCGTCTTACTACTCTGGAACCGATTGCCGCATTCGCTGCCTTAAGGGAATGGAAAAACGTTTATCGATAATGCTTGTCGATTGTCGATCGTTCAACCTGAAAGTTCCTGCCGCGCAGAGAATTGTCAAAACATCAAGCACTTCGAATGTTCTTGACGCATGTAAACTCTCGCAGTAAAACTCTTCCACTCCGCAACCAACCGTGGTGCCGGCGACACGACACCCATCGGTTACATTTCAGGCGAGACTCCATGCACCAGGTACGACTTCGCACTCTTTCATTTGCCGCCGCACTGTGCGTCTTCTCGCTTCCGGTTCTCGCCAACGACATTTCGCTGCCTTCCTACACCTGGGCCAAGACACCCGGCACCGACAACGCGTTCGCTCCGAATTACGATCCGTCGATGGTCGTCCTCAGCATGGAAGAGGTCGATGTCTGGGGCCGCATCCGCAAGGGCTTTGCGATTCCGGATCTCGACAATCCGCTGGTGCAGAGCCAGACCGCCTGGTACGCCGCGCGCCCGGATTACATTCAGCGCACCACCACGCGTGCCTCGCGCTATCTGTTCCACGTGGTCCAGGAACTGGAAAAGCGCAACATGCCGACCGAACTGGCGCTGTTGCCGTTCATTGAGTCCGCCTTCAATCCGCAAGCCTATTCGAGCGCGAAAGCTGCCGGCATGTGGCAGTTCATTCCGTCGACCGGCCTGGACTTCAAGCTCAAGCAAAACATGTTCAAGGACGAGCGGCGCGACGTGCTGGCCTCGACCGATGCGGCGCTCACCTATCTGCAAAAACTGTATGGCATGTTCGGAGACTGGCAACTGGCACTGGCTGCCTACAACTGGGGCGAGGGCTCGGTGCAGCGCGCCATCAACAAGAACCGCGCCGCCGGCCTGCCGACCGACTTCAACAGCCTGTCGGCGCTGATGCCGGCCGAGACCCGCAACTACGTGCCGAAACTGCAGGCGGTCAAGAACATCATCGCCGCGCCCGAGCAATACGGACTGAGCCTGCCGAAGGTCGACAACCAGCCCTACTTCGTCACGATCGGCAAGACCCGCGACATCGACGTCAAGGTCGCGGCGCAACTGGCCGAACTCTCGCTCGAAGAATTCCGCGCCTTGAATCCGCAATTCAACCGCCCCGTCATTACCGGCAGCAGCAACACGCAGATCCTTCTGCCGGAGAGCAATGCTGCGAAATTCAAGCACAACCTGTCGAAGTGGGGCAATGCCCTCTCGACCTGGACCGCGCACACGGTCAGCAATGCGCGCGAACGCATCGAGACGCTGGCGGCGCGCCTGGGCACCACGCCGGAGATACTGCGCGAGGTCAATCACATTCCGCCGAAGATGGTCCTGAAGGCCGGCTCGACGATCCTGGTGCCGAAGTCGGAAGTCGCCGGCCAGAAAGACATCGCGCCGGAAGTCGCCGACAGCGCCACCATGGCGATCGAACCGGATCTGCCGCCGTTTCGCAGGATCACCGTCAAGGTCGGCAAGCGCGACAGCCTGGCCTCGATCGCTTCGCGCAACAAGGTGACCGTCGCGCAGATCCGCACCTGGAACGGCCTGCACCAGGACAAAGTGGCGGTCGGCCAGAAACTGCAATTGCAGGTGCCGTATCGGGTTGCCAGTAGCCGGGGCGCTACCAAGCGGGTGCTGGCCAGCGGCAACGGTCGCCAGGCACGCAGGATCGTGGCTGCCCACCAGGTAGGCCGCAAGATCGCCAAGCAGGCGGGCCACAAGGTCGCCGTCGCCCCTGAGGTCGGCCGCAAGAGCACGGCAGCGGCCCGCAGTACGAAAAAGGCGCGTACCTAGAACCGCTGGCAGCGCCGATTTGCCCTGATCGGCGCGATCCCCGTACAATCCCGTTTTTCCGGCGACTGCGCCGCGACCAGTTGCACGCCCTTTTTCGTGGAGTTCCAATGGCATTTTTGCAAGGCAAAAAAATCCTGATCACCGGTGTCCTGTCGAACCGCTCGATCGCCTATGGCATTGCCCAGGCCTGCCACCGCGAAGGTGCCGAGCTGGCCTTCACCTACGTCGGCGAGCGCTTCAAGGACCGCATCACCGAGTTTGCCGCCAACTTCAACAGCACCCTGATCTTCGATTGCGATGTCGGCAGCGACGAGCAGATCGCGGCACTGTTTGCCGACCTGGGCAAGTCGTGGGACCACCTCGACGGCCTTGTGCATGCGATCGGCTTCGCGCCGCGCGAAGCGATTGCCGGCGATTTCCTGGAAGGCCTGTCGCGCGAAGGCTTCAAGATCGCACACGACATTTCGGCCTACAGTTTTCCGGCGATGGCCAAGGCCGCCCTGCCGCTGCTGCGCCCGAATGCCGCCTTGCTGACCCTGACCTATCTCGGCTCGGTGCGGTCGCTACCGAACTACAACACGATGGGACTGGCCAAGGCATCGCTGGAAGCCAGCGTGCGCTATCTGGCCGAATCGCTGGGCCCGAAGGGTATCCGGGTCAACGGCATCTCGGCCGGACCGATCAAGACCCTGGCCGCAAGCGGCATCAAGGACTTCAGCAAGATACTGAACTTCGTCAAAGCGAATGCGCCGCTACGCCGCAACGTGACGCTGGAGGACGTCGGCAATGCAGCGGCGTTCCTGCTGTCGGACCTGGCCGGCGGCATCACCGGCGAAATCACCTATGTCGATGGCGGTTTCTCGCAGGTGGTTGGCGGCATGGCCGAGTAAGGTTTTGCCAACCATCCGACTGGCAATGCCTCGCTGCGCCAGTCGGTATCCGCCTGCCGCCACTTTCGCTGCACTGCAAAAAGAGGTGGACGGGCAACCCCGAATAACGCTATACTCTGGTTTGTCCGCTGGAGATGCTTTTACTGGCTCCGGCAACTCAAGCAGCACCGCAAACCCTTCGCATTAAATAAGCCCTCCCGCCTTCTGGTGTCGATCTTCGGACACCGTCCCGGCGCAAAGCTTTCTGTGCCGAAATCTCTCTGAGTTTTCCAGGTTTTTCGTTGGTTGGCGTTGCATTTTTGCGGTCGCATGCATCGGTCTGATGCGGCGTCGCACTGATTTTACGAAAGAAAATAATGACTTTTGAAGCATTAGGCTTACACGCGTCCGTACTCAAGGCACTCACCGAATCCGGCTACACCACCCCGACCTCCGTTCAAGAGCAGGCAGTACCTGCTGCGATCGCTGGCCGTGACTTGCTGGTGTCGTCACAAACCGGCTCCGGCAAGACCGCAGCCTTCATGCTGCCGGCGTTGCACAAATTCGCGCTGGCCGGCGACGAAACGCAACCTGCTGCCGGCCGCACGCCGAACCAGGAAGCACAATCGGCCCGCTCGCGCGGCGACCGTCCACGCTTTCAGCCTGCACGTCCGAAGATGCTGGTGCTGACACCGACCCGCGAACTGGCACTGCAAGTGACCACCGCGACAGAGAAATACGGTTCCTTCATGCGCCGCGTGAAAGCTGTCTCGATCCTGGGCGGCATGCCTTATCCGAAGCAGATGCAATTGCTGGCCAAGAATCCTGAAATTTTGGTTGCGACGCCTGGTCGTCTGATCGACCACATGGAATCGGGCAAGATCGATTTCTCCGAACTGCAGATCCTGGTGTTGGACGAAGCCGATCGCATGCTGGACATGGGTTTCATCGACGACATCGAAAAGATCGTCGCCGCTACCCCGGAAAGCCGCCAGACCATGCTGTTCTCGGCAACGCTCGACGGCGTCGTCGGCAACATGGCAAAGCGCATCACCAAGGACCCGCTGGTCGTGCAGATCGCCGGTTCGACCAACAAGCATGAAAACATCCAGCAACGCGTGCACTTCGTCGACGATCTGTCGCACAAGAACCGCTTGCTCGACCATCTGCTGCGCGATGAAACGATGGACCAGGCCGTGGTCTTCACCGCTACCAAGCGTGACGCCGACACCATCGCCGACCGTCTGAACATCGCCGGTTTCGCCGCTGCCGCACTGCATGGCGACATGCACCAGGGCGCACGCAATCGTACCCTGGACGGCATGCGCCGCGGCCAGGTGCGGGTCTTGGTTGCCACCGACGTCGCCGCGCGCGGCATCGACGTGCCGGCGATCACCCACGTGGTGAACTACGATCTGCCGAAATTCCCGGAAGATTATGTCCACCGCATCGGTCGTACCGGTCGTGCCGGCCGTAATGGCCTGGCAATCTCGCTGGTCAATCACGCCGAAGGCATGAACGTCAAACGGATCGAGCGCTTCACCAAGCAATTGATTCCAGTGAACGTGATCGAAGGTTTCGAGCCAAAGAAAACCGCATCGGCGACCCGTTCGCCGCACAAGCCAGGTGGCTGGAAGCCAGGCGACAACCGTGGCGCACCAAGCAAGTCCGGCGCGCGCACGTTCAGCAAGCCAAGCGCTGCACCGCGCAAGGAAGGCAGCACGTTCAGCAAGGGTCCGCGTACCGGGGACACCGGCGCCACCCGTCGTTCGTACGGCGATCGGTAATCGTTGACTGCAAGGTCACCGTCACCCGACGGTGACGTTCGGCAGGCATACGAACAAGAAGGCTGCATCCTTTCGGGGCTGCAGCCTTTTTTCTTTGGCAAGGAACGCCGCTTGAAACCACATCCTGCGCACCTGCTCCAGGCATATGTTGCAAAAAATCAAAATATTGTCTGATATCAAATCATGGAAACGGATGCCGAATTAGTCTGGCAGATGCGGCGAATTTTCCCGTCGCGTACGCAGACAGGAGATCCACATGGGCAATTGCATCGGTAAAACCACAGTCTCGGCGCCGACATCGCTCAGGCGTGAACCGCCCGCAAATCCGGTGTCGGTACCGCACGCTGAACCTGTTGCATTCGATGCACTGCCACACGATCTGAAAGCACTCGTTGCGCGGCGCCTCGATCCAGCGTCCAACAAGGCACTACGCCTGACCAATCACAGCTTCCGTCAGGCCGGGGCCGAACGGCTGACGAAGTTGAAGATCCGTGCTGCCAGGATCGGGGAGCTCGATTCTCTGCTACGCGGTTTGCCTTTCGCAAACACCGTCATCATTACCGGCCTGACCGATGCCGGACTCGCGCAATTGGCAGCGATCTATCCTGCAACCCGCGACAGGATCACGCACATCGATGCGCGATCGGGAGACATTACCGATGCCGGGCTCGCCCATTTGCAGGGCTTGACCCAGTTGCGAGAGGTGAATTTGTCTGAATGTCGGAACCTCACCGATGCTGGGCTCGCACATTTGCACGGTTTGACGCAGTTGCAGTCGATTGATCTGTCCTGGTGCAAGAAAGTCACCGATGCCGGACTTCTACCGCTGCAGGGCTTGACCAACTTGCAGTCACTGAATTTAATGGGATGCAGCAACATCACCGGCCACGGACTCGTCAATTTGCAGGGTTCGATGCAGTTGCAGTCGCTGAATTTATCTTACTGTAACAATGTCACCGATGCCGGGCTCATCTCTCTCAAGGCCTTGACCAAGTTGCGGTCGCTGGATTTATCGCACTGCGGCAGCATCACCGATGCCGTGCTTGTCTCTCTGCGGGGTCTGACGCAATTGCAGGTGCTGCGCTTGTCGGACTGCCGCAACCTCAAAGGCGCCGAGCTCGACCCTTTGCAAGATTTGACCAATTTGCAGCAACTGGATCTGTCGTACTGCGGTGGCATCACCGATGTCGGGCTCGCCTCTTTACGGGGCTTGACGCAGTTGCACTTACTGTATTTGCATGGTAACAATACCATCACTGATGCCGGGCTCGCCCCTCTGCAGGGCTTGACCAGGTTGCGGTCGTTGAGTTTGTCTAACTGCGGCAAAATCAACGGTGCCGGGCTCGCTCATCTGCGAGATTTGGCGCAGTTGAAGAGGCTGGATTTGTCGTACTGCTACGATATCGGCGATGCCGGGCTTGCCCATCTGGAGGGCTTGACGCAATTGCAGTCACTGAATTTGACGAGATGCCTTGGTATCACCGATGCCGGGCTCGCCCACCTGCAGGGCTTGACGCAGTTGCAGTCGCTGGAATTCGACAGATGCAACCGCATCACCGATGCCGGGCTCGCCCATCTGCAAGGCATGACGCAGTTGCAGTCGTTGGCATTGCAGGAGTGCGATACCGTCACCGGCACCGGGTTCGCTGCTCTACAAGGCCTGACGCAGCTGCGCTCGCTGGCGTTGCGGCGGTGCTACGGGATCACCGATGCCGGGCTTGCCGCTTTGCACGGATTGACGCAGTTGCAGTCGTTGATTTTGTACGGGTGCAGAAACACGACCCCGGCCGGTATCGACGCTCTGCGCGGGGCTCTCGGCAACTGCAATGTTGACACTTGAGACGCCATGTATCTTGCATGGATAGGAAAACCACAGCTTCGGCTGGTCTCAGTTCAGCGCTCGCATGGCGCACGAGTTAGAGTTCGCAGGTACGAAATCCGATGAACATGTCGTTACGCTTCGGCTCGTAGAAATTCCGGTACTTCGGTGACTTCATCCTTGGCTGAGTAGCGAACGAAGCGCCGCGCACCACCTGGTGGGTGCCGAACCAGGGCGCCGAATATTCGCGATAAGCGTCCGGCATGAAACCCGGATACGGTTCGAACGCCGAGCACGTCCACTCCCACAGATCGCCCCAACGCCAGGCCGGATGACCGGCCAGCGCGGCGTATTCCCATTCGGCCTCGGTTGGTAACCTGCGCCCTGCCCATACGCAGTAGGCCTGCGCTTCGTACAGACTCACATGACGTACCGATTCATTGGTCGGCAAGCTGGTCAGGCGGTCGAAGCGTTCGCACAGCCAGCGGTTGCCGTCGCGCAGCCAGGCGCGCGGCGCAGAGCATTCCTGCTGCATCAACCAGATGCGGCCGCCAGCAGTCCAGAACGCCGGATTCTGGTAGCCGCCATCGGCGATGAATTCACTGTACTTGCCGTTCGTCACCAGCGTCGAATCGATCGAGAAAGCCGGCACATGCACCCGGTGAGGGCTGCGCTCGTTGTCGAAGACGAAGCCGCCCGTACTGCCGCTGCCGAGTTCGATCGTGCCACCCGGGAAGCGCACTTCGCCCTGGGACCACACTGGCGAAGCCATGTCGGCCAGCGCCGCCGGCGGCGCGGTGCGCAGGGTCTGCAAGCTGTACGAAAATGCTTCGCCATGCATGTCTTCATGTGCCAGCGCGAGCCGATACGGGTAGAG
Organism: Herminiimonas sp.; assembly: GCA_043753685.1. Classification (GTDB taxonomy): domain Bacteria; phylum Pseudomonadota; class Gammaproteobacteria; order Burkholderiales; family Burkholderiaceae_D; genus JANXSS01. The sequence goes on along the minus strand of JAYUWF010000098.1, from coordinate 11,670 downwards.
TGCGGCATCGTCGGCTTCGCTTCGGCCGAGCTTGTCGAGCACCCGGTCGTGCACTTCGCGGCAGTAGGTCTTCAGGGCGCCGGTACTGGGCAAGCCGAGGCGCCAGCGCTGATTGTGCGGCACGGTGTTGGAATCGAACCAGTCGTCGCCCTTGGTCAGCATCGAATTGCGCACCGCGCTGGTGGGGTCGCTCGATTCCGCCTCGCGCAGGATGTACCATTCGGCAAACCAGGACAAATGACCGAGCTCCCACAGCGGCGGGTTGATCACCGACAGCAGCGGTACATTGGCGGGATCGTCGAGGCCGGCTGCCGCGAAACAATCGAACAAGGCAAGCGTATTGTCGCGCGCCTGTTGCAGGGCGGCGGCCAGTTCTGCCGGATTCGCGGTTCTGAAGGAATTGTTCATCGATGGTTGGGCGGCGCTCGGAGTCGCGGGTTGAAGCGGGTTCGAACAACGGGTGGGGCCGATCGGGCCGTGCAGCAAGGTGGCGACAGCAGAGGAAACCGCAGTTGATCAAACCGAAAATCGTCATTATCAGCCCCGCGCTGGCAAAAGCCAACAACGGCAATTGGCAGACGGCGCGCCGCTGGGCGCATTTCCTGCGGTCGGACTTCGCTGTCGAGTGCCGCAGCGACTGGCCCGCGGACGACCACGGCGCTGCACCACAGGCGATGATCGCCTTGCACGCGCGGCGCTCGGCTTTGGCGATTGCAGCGTTTGCCGAGCGCTTTCCGGCGCGTCCGCTGGTGCTGGTGCTGACCGGTACCGACCTGTATCGCGACATCGACAGCGATGCAACGGCGCAGCATTCGCTGCAGCTGGCGTCGCACCTGGTGGTGCTGCAACCAGCCGGTCTGGAACGGCTCGATGCAGACATGCGGCGCAAGACACAAGTCATCTACCAGTCGGCCCCTGCGCTGGCGCCCCACACGCCAGTCGCCTCTCCCCGCCATATCGACATCATCATGATCGGCCACCTGCGCGAAGAAAAACGGCCCCGCACCTTCATGCTGGCCGCAGCGCTGGTGACGACGCCACGGGTGCGCCTTCTGCACATCGGCGCAGCGCTGGACCCGGCGCTGGGCGCACTGGCTGCGCAGACTGCGGCTGCAACGCCGCGATATCAGTGGCTGGGCGCCCTGCCGCACGCACAAACCCGGCAACGCCTGAAACGCTGCGCGCTCATGGTCATCAGCTCCGAAATGGAAGGCGGCGCAAACGTCATCATCGAAGCCGTCACCTGCGGCGTGCCGGTGCTGGCCTCGGCCATCGACGGCAATCGCGGCATGCTTGGCGACGATTACCAGGGTTATTTCCTCCTTGGTGACAGTGCGGCGCTGGCGCGGCTCATCGACCGGGCCGCATCCGACCAGGTGTTTTACGCCGAACTGAAACGCCAATGCGCATTGCGCGCACCCCTGTTCGATCCCGCTTCTGAAAAAGCGGCCGTCTGCGAGTTGATGGATAATTGCCTGGATCATTGCGCACCGCATTCACCGAACGTCTAATCTGGAACTCCCCATGAACGCCCCTGCTGACCTGAAGAACATCAAGCTGACTTCCTTTTCCCATGGCGGCGGTTGCGGCTGCAAGATTGCCCCTGGTGTACTGGCCGAGATCCTGAAGAATTCGACCGGCTTTCCGGTACCGAAGGAACTGATGGTCGGCATCGAGACCGCCGACGACGCCGCCGTCTACAAATTGAACGACGAGCAGGCGCTGATCGCCACCACCGATTTCTTCATGCCGATCGTCGACGATCCCTTCGACTTCGGCCGTATCGCTGCCACCAATGCGATTTCCGATGTGTATGCGATGGGCGGCACGCCGATCATGGCGCTGGCATTGGTCGGCATGCCGATCGACAAATTGCCGGTCGAAGTCATTGGCCAGATCATCCGTGGCGGCGAATCGATCTGCGCCGAAGCCGGGATTCCGATCGCCGGTGGCCACACCATCGATTCGGTCGAACCGATCTACGGCCTGGTGGTTCTGGGCCTGGTGCATCCATCGAAGGTCAAGCGCAATGCGGATGCACGAGCCGGCGACAAGATCATCCTCGGCAAGCCGATCGGTGTCGGCATCCTCTCTGCGGCGTTGAAGAAGGATGCGCTGGATGCGGACGGTTATGCCTCCATGATTGCCAATACCACCAAGCTGAACAAACCCGGCAAGGCCCTATCGGAACTCGATGGCGTCCATGCCCTGACGGATGTGACCGGTTTCGGATTGCTCGGCCACTTGCTGGAGCTGGCGCGCGGAGCAAAACTGACAGCGCAATTGCACATGGGGCAGATACCGTTGCTGCCCCAGGTACAGGCACTGGCCGATCGCGGCTTCATCACCGGCGCATCGGGCCGCAACTGGGGTGGTTACGGTCATGACGTGGCGCTGGACGACGCCATCACGCCGGTGCAGCAGATGCTGCTGACCGATCCGCAGACCTCCGGCGGCTTGCTGGTGTCGTGTGCGCCGGAAGCGGTCGACGCCGTGCTGGAGCTGTTTCGCAAGGAAGGATTTGCCGAGGCTGCCGTCATCGGCGAAATGCGCGAGGGTACCGCGCAAGTCGCGGTCGGCGTCTGATCGAGCCCGGTGTCCAGAAGGGCGCCGGCAAAACTGCTCTACGACTCAGTGCCAGGTGACTTCGCCAGGCGGATGCCGCTGAATTGCCAGCGTGCCGTGGCCGGGAAAAAGTTCCGGTAGGTCGGACGCGCGTGGCCGGGAGGTGTCACGCACGAGCCGCCTCGCAGTACATATTGATTGACCATGAACTTGCCGTTGTATTCACCCAGGGCGCCGGGTTGCGGCGCATAACCGGGATACGGCGCATAACTGCTGGCGGTCCATTGCCAGCAAGTGTCATCAATTTGTGCCAGACCGCCCGCTTGCTGGTCGTTCCCGGCAGCGACCGCCGATTCCCATTCAGCCTCGGTTGGCAAACGCGCGCCGGCCCAGCGAGCAAACGCCTCCGCTTCAAAATACGATACGTGCGTGACTGGCGCATTCGAGTCGATCGGTTGCATGCCCTGCAGCGTGAATTCCTGCCAGCCGTGTTCACTGTCGTGATGCCAGTACAGCGGCTGCGACAGACAATGCGCGCCGACCCAATCCCAGCCTTCCGACAGCCAATACGATGAATCGACGTAACCGCCATCCTCGATGAAGGCACGGTATTCGCCGTTGGTGACCAGACGGGAGGCCAGCAAAAAGCATTCGACGAACTGGCGGTGGCGCGGCGACTCGTTATCGAAACTGAAGCCATCTGAATCATGACCGATCATGACGATACCGGCGTCGAAGGGCAGCCACTGCAACGGCCCTGGTGGCGCCGGCGTGCGCGCCACCATCGGCGCCGGTCCGTAGGCGGGCTTCAGCGGATTCATCGACAGCAAGTGCTTTACGTCCGTCATGATCAATTCCTGGTGCTGCTGCTCATGCTGCAGGCCGAGCGCGATCAGGTCGGCGCATCGGGTTGCCGCCTGGCCGTCGGCCGCGTCGGCCTGGTGCGTCAGCAAGGCCAGCACGCGCGCATCCACATCGGCGCGATAGGCCAGCACTTCCGCGTGCGAGGGCCGGGTCAACAGGCCGCGCTGGGCGCGTACATGCTTGTCACCGACGCCGTTGTAATAGGAATTGAACAGCACTCGGAAGGCCGGATGATGCGAGCGAAAATCCGCTTCGAATTGCTCTAGGATGAAGGTCTCGAAAAACCAGGTGGTGTGCGCGGCATGCCATTTCGTCGGACTGGTGTCAGGCATCGATTGCGCACAACAGTCTTCGGCGGACAACGGTAAGATCAGTGCCATGGTGCAGGCGCGGACCTCGGAAAATTGCGTGCGCAAGGCGGCGGGGTCGGCCAGGTGGTGCTGCTCGAGAGGTGCGTTCATGGAAATCTCTGGGTGTCATCGGCACTGCGGGTGACAGTGGCGGTCAAGCGTTCGGTGCGCCGGCGATGGATTTACACACAGCGCGGCGGCTCTGCATCAAGCGAGCGGTCGGTCAATGTGCATGACTGCCTCATGCGGTACGCGCGTGACAGACCAGGAACCATTGCTGCGGGTCGGTCCAGCGATGGCGCACTTCGAAGCCGGCGCGCTCCAGCAGCGAGGCGAAACTCTGTTGCGTGTACTTGTAGCTGTTTTCGGTATGGATGCGCTCGCCGGCGGCGAAGCGACGCTCGCCGCCGCGCCAGGTGGCTTTCACTTCATGGCGCGCTTCCAGGTGCATTTCGATGCGACTTTCGTCGGGATTGAAAAAGCCCAGGTGCTGCCAGTCGCGCACGTCGAAATCGGCGTCCAGCACCGTGTTCAGATGGCGCAGCAGGTTCAGGTTGAAGGCAGCGGTCACGCCCAGTGCATCGTCGTAGGCGGCGTCCAGAATCACCTTGTCCTTGACCAGATCGACGCCGATCAGCAGGCCGCTGGCGTCGTCGCTGCAGGCGGCGCGGATGCGGCGCAGATAGGCCAGCGCTTCATCCGGCGTGTAATTGCCGATCGATGAGCCTGGATAAAAGAACAGGCGCTGGGCGCTCGCCACCTGGCTCGGCAAATCCAGGTTGTCCGAAAAATCCATGCCCACACCCAGCATTTCGATCGCCGGAAAGCGCTGCCGCAGGTTGGACACCGTGTCGCGCAGGAAGTCGATCGAGATATCCACCGGTACGTACTGGCTCGGCTGCAGCGCAGGAAACAAGCGGGCCGCCTTGGCGCAGTTGCCGGCGCCCAGGTCGATGAGCGTGCGGCCCGGGCCGACCGATGCGGCGATCTGGTCGGCATGGGTCAGGAAGATCGCGGCTTCGGTACGGGTCGGGTAGTACTCGGGGAGTTCGCAGATCGCTTCGAACAGTTTCGAACCGAGCGCGTCATACAGATATTTCGGCGACGTCGTTGCCTGTGGCGCCTGCAACCCCGCGCGCAGTTCCGCCTGGATCAGGTCACTGTCGGGTGCATGGAGTTGAATGAAGCCGTCGTGCATGGGAGACGGGCCGGCGCGACCGACCTGAAAAGTGGGGAAGTGATCGATGGCAGGTTAATCTGCCAGTCCATTGATGACTGTGCGGTACTGCGCAAAACCCGTCATGTATTGCAATTTTTGCTATGATAGTCGATTAACAATTCTAGCGGTGCCAGCCCTGCCGTCCAGCGATCTGCCGCATACTTCGTCGCCTGAAGCCGCCCGATCCTGACGAGCGCCGCCATCCCGTGATTTTTCTCCCCGAGGTCGTAATGAACAAGGTTTCCCTGCTCCACCCCGTTAAACGTTTGCTCGCGCTTGCCATCGGCGCCGTCCTGTTGACCGGCGCCGGCATCAGCCAGGCGCAGCAGGTCTTGCGGGTGTCGGCCATCCCCGATGAATCGCCGACGGAACTGCAGCGCAAGTTCAAGCCGCTGGGCGACTATCTGGAAAAGAAACTGTCGATGAAGGTCGAATTCACCCCGGTCACCGATTATGCCGCCTCGGTCGAAGGGCTGCTGAACAACAAACTCGACATGGTCTGGTTCGGCGGTTTCACCTTCGTGCAGGCGAAAGTGCGCAGCGGAGGCAAGGTCATTCCGATCGTCCAGCGCGAGGAAGATGAAAAATTCAAGTCGGTCTTCATCACCACCGACAAGTCGATCACCAAGCTGGCCGACCTGAAGGGCAAGACTTTCACCTTCGGATCGGAGTCCTCGACCTCGGGCCACCTGATGCCGCGCTCGTACCTGCTGGCGGCCAAGATCAATCCGGATACCGACATGAAGCGCATCGCGTTTTCCGGCGCCCATGATGCGACGGTCGCGGCGGTTGCCGGCGGCAAGGTCGATGCCGGCGCCCTGAACATTTCGGTGTGGGAGAAATTGCAATCCCAATCGAAGGTCGATCCGTCCGTGCGGGTGTTCTACACCACGCCTGGCTACTACGACTACAACTGGAGCGTGCGCTCGGACATGAATCCGGTGCTGCGCCAGAAATTGACCGACGCATTCCTGTCATTGAATCGGAATGACGCGCAGGGCAAGGAAATCCTCGAATTGCAGCGCGCCACCCGATTCATTCCGACCAAGGCTGAAAATTATGCCGCCATCGAAGCGGCCGCCAACAACGCCGGTTTGCTGAAGTAAGTAGAATGTTGACTTTCCTGGCCGGTGCACACCGTGCACCTCGAGGCCGGGACCGCCCCCGTGCGCCAGTACCGTCGACTTCATGACTCTTTCACTTACTTCCTTGTCGGTGCGCCATTCGGGCGCCGACCATCCCGCGCTGGACCAACTGAGCCTGACGATCGCCCAGGGTGAGCAGGTGGCCCTGATCGGACCCTCGGGTGCCGGCAAGACCACCTTGCTGCATACGCTAGCGCTGGCGCAGCAACCCACCGACGGCCAACTGACGGCGTTCGGCGGCGATCCCTGGGAACTCGCCAGTCATCTGCGGCATGCCTTGCGCGGACAACTGTTCCTGGCGCCGCAGACACCGCCGTTGCCGCCGCGCCAGCGCGTCGTCACGGCAGTACTCGCGGGACGCCTGCCGCGGTGGGGCTTCTGGCGCGCGGTGGCGTCGCTGCTGCGTCCGGCCGAGCCGCAGCTTGCCTTCGACGCCCTGGCGCGTTTCAATCTCCAGCACAAGCTGTACGCACGTGTCGACCGCCTGTCCGGTGGGGAGCGCCAGCGCTGCGGCATGGCGCGCCTGCTGGTGTCGGATGCGCGGCTGTTGCTGGTCGACGAACCCTTGTCGGCGCTCGACCCGACCCTGGCGGTGCAAACCCTGGCGGTGCTGCAGGCCGAGGCGACGCGGCGCGACGCGACCCTGATCTGCAGTCTGCACCAGGTGGCCCTGGCGCGCGCGCACTTTCCCCGCATCGTGGGTTTGCGTGATGGCCGGATCGTCTTCGATGCGCATCGCGACGATGTCACGGATGCGATGATCGACGCCCTCTACCGCAATGCCGCCACGCCGGTTGCAATCCGGACGGACCGCGACCACGATGGCGCGGTCCGGGGCGGCAATAGCGCGCCGGCGGTGGCGCTGGTGCCGCGCTGTTAGGCGCGCGATCCGTGATGCGACTCGTGACTCCGCATTCCAGTCAGATCGCACCGGCCGACCCGGCCTGGCGCGGTCGACTCGCTGCCGGCGTGGTCGCGCTGGTGATCCTGTGGCCGATGCTGGTGGCCAGCGAATTCAATCCCTTGACCCTGATGGATGCGCAGAGCCTGCGCGCTACCGGCCGTTTCCTGGCCGGCTTCGTGCCGCCGGCGCATTCGCCCGAATTCCTGATGATTGCGCTCGAAGCGACCTGGCAGACGGTTGCGATGGCGACCGCCGGCATGACCCTGGCCTTGCTGGGCGCCATACCGATGACGCTGCTGGTGACCGAACGACTGTCGGTCTCGCGACTCGGCAAGCCGGCGATGGGCGCCCTGCCGCGTGCAATTCGCCAGGTGACGCGCTGGTTGCTGGTGCTGCTGCGCAGCGTGCCGGAACTGGTCTGGGCGCTGCTGTTCGTGCGCGTGGTTGGCCTCGGTCCGACCGCCGGCGTGCTGGCCATTGCGCTGACCTATTGCGGCATGCTCGGCAAGGTGTATGCCGAAATCCTCGAATCGTCGGACGCCCACGCCACCGAAACCCTCCTGAAAAACGGCAGCGGCCGGCTCTATGCGCTGTTGTATGGTGCCCTGCCGGAAGCCGCTTCCGAACTGGTCTCCTACACGGTCTATCGGTGGGAGTGCGCGATCCGCGGTTCGGTCGTGATGGGTTTCGTCGGCGCCGGCGGTCTGGGGCAACGGCTGGATGAATCGATGAAGATGCTGGCCGGCGGCGAAGTCTCGACCATGCTGCTGATTTTCGTGGGGCTGGTGGCGGCGGCCGATGTGGTGAGCAAGATGTTGCGCAGGCGACTGGCATGAGCGCGCCAGCGCCGATGCCGTTGAACGGATTGCCCGAAGCGCCGCGCCTGCGCTGGTCGACCATCGTGCTGGTCCTCGGCCTGATGGCGCTGATCGTTGCCAGTTTCGTGACCTTGCCGTGGAAGCTGCGCGAGTTTTTCAGTGCGGAGGCAATTCGCACCACGACCGAATTTTTGCGCGGTTTTGCGCCGCCTTCGTTGACGCCTGGATTCCTGCGCAAGGTCGGCTTCGCGACACTGGAAACGCTGTCGATGTCGGCGCTCGGCACCTTGATCGCGGCGGTCTTCGGTCTGTTGCTGGCATTGCCGGCCAGCGGACGCTTCGGTAGCGTTGCGCGCGGCGCGGTGCGCAGTGTCCTCAATGTGTTGCGGGCGATTCCGGAACTGGTGTGGGCCTCGATCCTGCTGATCGCCTCCGGACTCGGGCCGTTCGCCGGCACGCTTGCGTTGGCCGCGCACACCACGGGCGTGCTGGGACGGTTGTTTGCCGATGCCCTGGAAAACGGCTCGCCGGCGCCGGAAGCGGCCTTGCGCAACAACGGCGCCCGGCCGCTGCTGGCGTTTCTCTATGCGACGCTGCCGCAGACCTTGCCGCAAATGGTGTCCTACACGCTGTATCGTTGGGAAAACAACATCCGCGCAGCGGCGATCCTGGGCGTGGTCGGCGCCGGCGGCCTCGGGCAGATGCTGAAATACCACCTGTCGCTGTTCCAGATGCAGTCGGCGGCAACCGTCATCATCGCGATGCTGTTGCTGGTGGCTGGTGTCGACGCCATTAGTTTCTGGCTGCGGCGCGGCATGACGCGCTGAACTTCTACTCAAAGGCAATTTTCCGATGCTTGAACTGCGCAAGCTGAACAAGGGCTATGCGAATGGCCGCCGGGTCCTGACCGACCTCGATTACACCCTGGCGGCCGGCGAATTCGTGGCCGTGATGGGCGACTCGGGCGTTGGCAAGTCGACCCTCCTGAACCTGATCGCCGGACTGGATGTGGCCGACAGCGGCGCGATCCTGGTCGACGGCGTCGACATGGTCGGCATGGACGACGATGCGGCAACGCGATTGCGGCGCAGCCATTTCGGTTTCGTATTCCAGGCGTTTCATGTGCTGCCGCATCTGACGCTGTTGCAGAACATCGGCCTGCCGCTGTTGCTCAACGGGTCCGACCTGAGCCCGGCGCAACGCATGCTCGAAGCCGTCGGGCTGGCCGGACGCGGCGACGATTTTCCGCGTCAGTTGTCGGGCGGCGAATTGCAGCGGGTCGCGATCGCGCGTGCGCTGGTGCACCGGCCGCGCCTGCTGCTGGCCGACGAACCGACCGGCAACCTCGATCCCGACACGGCCCGCGAGGTGCTGCTGCTGTTGCGCGCCGAATTGAAAGCCAGCGGCGCCTCGGCCATCATGGTCACCCATTCGGCCGCTGCCGCCGCCATGGCCGACCGGATCCTGATCCTGACGCGTGACGGCCTGAAAGAGGCTGCGCCATGAGTGGCGATCGCGCCGGCGCAGCGGTCGATGGTTGCGCAGCGGTCGATGGTGGCGCAGCGGTCGATGGTGGGGCAGCGGTCGATGGTGGGGCCAAGCGGCGCACCCTGTCGCGCTGGTTGCTCGGCGGCGAATGGCGCGCCCATCCGCTGCGTGCGCTGGTGGCGATTGCGGCGATCGCACTTGGCGTGGCGCTCGGCTTTGCGATCGACCTGATCAACGGCGCCGCCTTCAATGAATTTTCCGCCGCCGTCAAGAGTCTCTCCGGACAATCCGACCTGCAGGTGCGCGGCGTGCAACCGACCTTCGACGAAGTGCTGTATGCGCGCCTGGGCGACGTGGACGGCATTGCGCTGGCCAGCCCGGTGTTGCAGGTCAACGCAATCATCCCGGGCCAGCGCGACGCCTTGAAGGTGCTCGGCATCGACGTCTTCCAGGCCGGCCGGATCGCGCCCGACCTGATCGGCGTGGCGGCCGACGACAAACCCTTCGATACGCTGGCCGACGACGCGATCTTCCTGTCCCCGGCGGCGCTGGAATGGCTGCACGTCAAGCAAGGCGATCGCATCAAGGTGCAGGTCGGCACCCGCATCGTCGCACTGCGCGTGGCCGGTGGTCTGGTGCGGGCGCGCGCCGGCCAGCGCCTGGGTGTGATGGATATCGGCGCGGCACAGTGGCGCTTCGATCGGCTCGGACAACTTTCCTGGATCGACCTGAAGCTGGTCAAGGGGATCGACCGCGACCGCTTCCGCCAGGCCTTGCCGGAGCGCTTGCAGACAGCGGTGGTGGTGACCGAACTGGCCGACCAGGAAACGCGTACCGACAACATGTCGCGCGCCTACCGGGTCAACCTGAACGTACTGGCGCTGGTGGCATTGTTTACCGGTGCCTTCCTGGTGTTTTCGACGCAGGCGCTGTCGGTGATCCGGCGCCGTCCGCAACTGGCGCTGCTGCGGGTGATCGGACTGACGCGCCGGCATCTGCTGACGCAGATCCTGCTCGAAGGCGGATTGCTCGGCGTGGTCGGCTCCATCGTCGGACTGGCGGCCGGTTATGCGATGGCAGCAGCTGCCCTGCGCTATTTCGGCGGCGACCTCGGCGGCGGGTATTTTCCCGGCGTGCGGCCGACTGTCGGCTTCGATCCGATCGCGGCATCGATCTTCTTCGTGCTGGGAACCGGCATTGCACTCCTGGGGAGCCTGGCGCCGGCCCTGGAAGCGGCGCAGGCGGCGCTGGCGCCGGCCCTGAAATCCGGCAGCGAAGACAGTTCCCTGGCGCGGTTAGGCCGGGCCTGGCCGGGCAGCCTGTGCCTGCTGGCCGGCGCCCTGCTGACCCAGGCGCCGCCGGTGTTCGACCTGCCCATCTTCGGATACCTTGCAGTGGCGTTGATTTTGATTGGCGCCATCGCCCTGATGCCGCGTCTGGCGGCTGCCGCTTTCTCGACCCTGGCGCGGATCTGGCCGAAACGCGTGGGGGGCGCCTTGCCGGTGCTGACGCTGGCGCGCCTGGCCAATGCGCCGAACCAGGCCTCGATTGCGCTGGGCGGCGTGCTGTCGAGCTTTTCGCTGATGGTGGCGATGGCGATCATGGTCGCCAGCTTCCGTGTCTCCGTCAACGATTGGCTGGAACACTTGCTGTCGGCCGACCTGTATGTGCGCGCCGCCACCGCCGGCGACACCGGTTCGCTCAAACCCGAGGAACAGAAAATCATTGCCAGCCTGCCCGGCGTGGCGCACGCCGATTTCCTGCGGGCGACGCAGCTGACCCTGAACCCGACTCGTCCCGCAGTGGCGCTCCTGGCGCGCGAAATCGATGTCGCCGATCCCGGCCAGGCATTGCCGCTGACCGATTCGGTCATGCCCGCCGTAGCGCTGCAACGGGCGCTGCAACAATCGCTACAACAACCAGGGAACAAGCCGGTGCTGCCGATCTGGGTATCGGAAGCGATGGTCGACCTGTACGGTTTCACGACCGGCAAGACAGTGACGCTGCAACTGGGCGCCAGGCCACAGGCCTTCATCGTGGCCGGTGTCTGGCGCGATTACGCACGCCAGTCCGGCGCGATCCAGATGCGCTTGCCGGACTACAGGGCGCTGACCGGCGACACCGAGATCAGCGATGCGGCATTGCGCCTGCAACCGGGCACCACCGCCGCCCAGGTCACCGCCGCATTGCAGAAGCTGCCGTTCGGCGCTGCCCTGGCGTTCGCCGAACCAGGCGAGATCCGGGCCATCAGCCTGAAGATCTTCGACCGCAGCTTCGCGGTCACCTATTTGCTCGAAGGCGTGGCGATCATCATCGG